>DATLLB010000972.1:0-15065 GCA_035538075.1 Enhygromyxa sp. | reverse complement strand
CAGCGTGTCCATCAACATCTTCTGCTGACGGGCCATGTCGGTGTGCTCGAATGCTGCGATCGCGCCTGGGTGGATTTCGAAAAGCTCGTTGTAGAACGCCTCGGCGAATTGCTGCGCCTTGCCGTCGAGGCGGTCGAAGCTCGATTGGACGAGGAACACCACGTCGCTCTTGGCGAAGTCGATCACGACCCGCAGCGCGCCGGGACCTTCGGTGGTGACCAGCTCGCGCTCGTCGAGCAGGTCGGCGGAGGCCAAGACCTGGCCGCTGCCGGCGAGGTTGCAGGCATGCCGGGCCTGGCGGACGGCGGCGCCGAGCAAGACTTGGCCGCGCGTGGTGCTGCTGATCGCGGTGCCCTCGACCAAGACGCCGGCGCTGACTCCCGCGGCGGTCTCGACCTGTGCACCGAAATGTTTGAGCAAGTAGGGGTTGAGTCGACGGATGCGCGCGACGGCTCGCAACGCGACCCGCAGGGCCCGGCGCACGCCGTCTTGGCCGGCCTCGAACGCGGCGATGGCCGAGCTGCCCTCGAACCCGACCAGGCGCCCGCCGTTGTCGGCCAGCAATTCCTCGAGCGGCGTCATGCAGCGCTCGACCACGTGGATGGCGTCGTCGGGGAAGCCGTCCGCGAGCACGGTGTCGATGCCATCGAGCCGCAGCACCAGCACGGTCGCCGGTTGCGAGCGGGTCTCTCCGACCTCGCCGGTGCGACGAATGTCGACGAGTGAGGCGTCGCCGGAGTCGATGACCAAGCGGCGAACGTTGCAGGGGCCGTGCACGCGCGTCTGGCAGGCGAGGCGCGTGGTCGCGGGCCACTTGCGTCGCTCCGCGACCAACTGCTCGGCGGCGGTGCGGGGGCTCAGCGCGTCGCGACCCTCGAGCACGACCACGCGACAGGTCGAGCAGCGCGCCTTGCCGCCGCAGGCATGGAAGTGCGGGATCCCTGCGCCGAGCGAGACGTCGAGCAAGAGCGCGCCGTGGTTGGCGAACGCGACCACGCGCTCGCCCTCTTCGCGGAAGGTGACGCGGTGGTTGGGCACGACCACGCTCGGGAGCGTGTGCAACGAGAGCGAGTCGGCCTCGAGCGTCTCGACGGTGGTGATCTCGGACGGCACCGGCTTGGGCGTGGCGGCGAGCAGCCGCGACTGGTCGAACGAAGTGGCGCTCGAGCGCCCGACCCCGGCGGCCGTGAACACGCTGGCGAGCGCATTGCCGGCCGCGCGCGCATGTTGGAAGCGCGCCCGCGCGTCGCGATCGACACATTGCGCGAACCAATCGTCGAATCCCGGAGGTAGCACATTGGCGAGCCCGAGCTCGGCGGCGCGCTCGCTGGCGGGCGGGATGGGATCGATCAGCATCTCGCGCCAGAGCGAGGCCAGCGAGCTGTCGTCGGCCGAGGCCCGCCAAAACCAGCTGCCGGTGAGCATGCGAAAGACCATCAGCCCGAGCGGCCAGACGTCGGCTGGCGGTCCGATGTCCTCGCTCGATTGCGTCTGCTCCGGCGCCATGTAGCCGGGCGTGCCGACTGCGAGCGTGGCCGAGCGCGCGCTCGAGCGCAGCTTGGCGATGCCGAAGTCGAGGATCTTGATCATGAACGGAACGCCGACCACGCGCGAGAGCGAGAGGAACACGTTGTCTGGCTTGACGTCGCGGTGGACGATGCCGACGTCGTGGGCGGCCGCCAGCGCGTGGGTGACTTGGCCGATGATCAGCGCAGTGTCGGCGAGCGACATGGGCCCGTGCTCGCGCACGTAGTGCTCGAGGTCTTGGCCCTGCAGCAGCTCCATCGCCAGCCACGGCATGTGCCTGCGCTCGTCGATGCCGGCGGCCACGACCTGGACGATGTGATCGCTGTGCACCCGCGCGCCGATGCGGGCCTCCTGCTCGAAGCGCTCGCGCGCGCGGAGGTCCAGCGCGAACGGGGCGTGCATGACCTTGAGCGCGCGGCGGTGGCCGGTGGTCAATTGCAGCGCCTCGAAGACCACGCCCATGCCGCCCTCGCCGAGCTTGCGGATGACCTTGAAGTCGTCGCCAACGATCGTATCGATCTCGAGGTGCGTAGCGAGGCCCATGTTTGCCCGCGGACGCTTGCACCGATTGAACGCCGATACCAGCCCCGAGGTGGGCCAGCGAAGGCGGCTAAGCTCACTCTGCGCTCGCGCGTCGCTCGGCATCGAGGGCCCACGATGTGACGTCGTCGTCGGTGCCGAACTCTCGGTCCTTGCCGGCTGACGCGATGTCGAACTCCGCGTGCTCGCCGGGGCAGGTGAACGCATAGGGTGTGCCCCACGGGTCGCCTTTCAGCTGCTTGATGATGCCTTCGCTGACCAGCTCACGCGTATCCTTCGGGCAGCGGCCGCGCTCGAGCTGAAAGGCCTCGACGGCTTGCGAGAGCACCGCGACCTCCTTGGCCGCGATCTTGGTCTGCGAGCGGACCCAGGCCTTGTTGGCCAGGATCGCTACGCCTGTGCTGAGCAGCGCGATGATCGCGAGCACGACCAGGATCTCGATCAGGGACATGCCGCGTTGGCTACGGTTGGGGCAACGGTGGAGGCGGAATGGAACGGCGGTCGCTTGCATGATGATGCGCCGATGTGCAAGCGATGGGCCGCGCGACGCACGGGCGTAATTCACCGTGCTCGGCTCGCGTGAGCCGTACATTCGACAAGCGCGACGGCTCGCGCGTGACGAACTGACAGTCGGATCCTCGAACGCACGAGCTGCGGCTACACTCCGCGTGAATGGACCACCTGCGGCCCACGTGCCCGACCTGCGGGACCGCAGACGAGCGCTCGCCCGACGCGTTTGGAGTGCACCGTTGTCCGGCCTGTTCGATCGAGTTTCGGCCGCGCGTGCGCATGCCGATCCGTCGCGCCCGCGTCGTTCGGCAGGATCACGCGCAGACGTTCGGCTGGGTGATCTCGCTGATGCTCATCGCCACGATGGTCATGCTCGCGATGGCGTATGGCGATCACCAGGCATCGATGCGACCGCCTGCGCCGCCCGTGATCGAGCCGTTTGTGGCGCCGATCGTGGTGCCGACCTACGATCCGCTCGAGCACCTCGACGCGCTGCAGTTCGAGGGACCGCTGACGAGGATCCCGCTGCCCCACGAGCTGCACGTCAAACAGCTCGCGAATGGCGAGCTGTTTGCGACTGGGCTGATCACCACGAGCGAACCGGTCGAGGCGATCAGCGTCGAGGCCGAGTGCCGCGATCTCGCCGGTGCGTCGCTCGGTACGTTCGACGCGGTGGTCTCGTGCACAGCCATGCAGCCGGGTGAGCGCTGCGCGTGGATGGTCGAGAGCAAGATCGCGAGTCCGGTCGCGGAGATCGAGTTCAAGCCTCGCGCTCGACGGGCGCTCGGGCTCGAGCCGCCACAGCTCGATCTGCGCAGCGATCGTCCCGACGAGCTGCGCTTCGAGCCGAAGCAGCGGCAGGTGAGGTTCGTGCTGCGCGAGCGCACGCTCAGCGACGCCTGGGCGACGGTCACCGCCTATAGCCCGCAGGGGCGCGTGCTCGGTGTGGCCATGACGCGCTATTCGGGTCGTCACCGGCCAGGCCGTCACCGCTTCGAGGTCGCGCTGCCCAAGCCGCCCGACGAAGTTGGATTTTATGAGGCGCGGCTCGGCGGTCAGCTGTCGGAGTGGTGAGCTCGCGCGAAGCTTGTATCCTGCGCTCGTGACCGATCCCCGCGATCCCAGCCGTCGACGCGCGCTGACCTTCGGCGCAGGGCTCGTGGCGCTCGCGTGCTCGCGCCGCGAGCAGGAGTCTGCTGCGAGCGCTCGCCAGCGCATGCCGGTCGCGTTCGTGGGCCACGGGGCGCCGACGCTCGCTACCGATCCGCAAAAGGGCGGCGAGCTGCGGGCCTGGGCGGCGTCGATGTTCGAGCGCTTTGGTCGTCCGCGGTCGATCTTGGTGATCTCGGCGCACTGGCAAGCGACGCCCACGACGATCGGCGCGACCACGCCGGTTCCGCTGCTCGACGACTTCTACGGGTTCCCCGAGGAGATCAGCGCGATCGAGTATCCGGCCCCGGGCGCGCCTGCGTTGGCCGATCGCACGATCGCGCTGCTCGGCGCGGACGTGCGGCGCAAGCCCAGTCGCGGGCTCGATCACGGCGCCTGGATCCCCCTCCTGCACATCGCCCCCGAGGCCGACATTCCGGTGCTGCAGCTGTCGTTGCCGTCGGGTCTGCAGCCGCGCGCGCTGATCGAGCTCGGGCGCACGCTCGCGGTGCTGCGCGACGAAGGCGTGCTGTTGCTCGGCAGCGGCAACGTCACTCACGATCTGCGTTCGCTCGATCCCAGCGAGTCACGGCCGACGCCCGAGTGGGCCCAGGCGATCGATCAGTGGACCGAGCAGACGCTCGCCGCCCGCGACCTCGCCAAGCTGATCGAATATCGCGGCGAGGCGCCCGAGTTCGAGGAGCATCACCCGACCGAGGAGCACTGGCAGCCGTTGTTGATCGTCGCGGGTGCGGGGCTCGGCGTCGAGGGTGGCGAGCAGGCCGAGGTGCGCTTTCCGATCACCGGCTTCGAGTTCGGCTCGATCTCGCGGCGCTGCGTCGAGATTAGTTAGTTAATAGTCGCGGCGGTAGAAGACCCAGTAGCCGAGGCCCAGCGAGAGCAGCAGCCACGCGAGCATCACGAACACCGGCTGCCAGTCGGTCGCTGGCGCGTTGATGACCGACAGCAGCGCGGTCTCGCGGACCTGCGCGAAGTTGGGGATCACCGTGCGCAGCAGCTCCTGCGTGCTCTGCCAGCGATCGCTCCCGAACGGCACGAACAGCAGCACGCGCATGATCTTGTCGACCAGCACGTAGCCGATGTAACCGACGATCATCGCCAGCGCGGTGCTGCCCCGCAGCACGCCGAGCAGCGCGATCAATCCGAACAGCGTCGCGGCCGAGAGCAGCTGCAGCGGCATCACGCGAAAGATGGCCGGGTGCCAGATGCCCGTGCGCAACCCGAGGCCGAAGAACAGCAGCGCATAGGCGCCGAACAACGCGGCGCCGAACAGCGCCATGCCGCCGAGGTACTTGCCGAAGAAGATGCGCCAGCGCTCGAGCGGCTTGGCCAGCACGATGTCGATCGCGCCGGCCTCCAGTAGCGCTGGGAAGTAGCCGGCGCTGGCGGCGATGAACAGCAGCATGCTGATCGCGTAGATCGCAAACCCGAGCGCGTAGATCAGCACCTCGACGCCGCGCTGCTTGGCCGACGTCTGCGCCTGCAGCTCGGCGATCTTCATCAGCTCTTCCTGCATGCGCTGGCCCTCCTCGCTGAAGGGATCGAGATCGTCGGTCTCGAGCTCGCGCATCAGCGTCGAGGAGTAGAGGCCCATCCACGCGCTGGTCAGCAGCTGACCTTCGTCATCGATGCCATGCACGGCGACCTTCTCGACGATGGTGCCGTCGGGCTCGTGACCCTCGATCGTGTGTGTGAGCGCGACGCTGACCAGCACCGTCAGCGCGAGCGCGCCGAGCATGATCAGGAACACGACCTGCTGACGCGACTGTCGCCAGGTATCGGCGATGATGGCGAGTAAGGGTCCCATCAGACCGTCCCTCCACGCGCGACGTGCATGCCCCGGTCGGCGCCGAGCAGCTCGATGTACGCGTCTTCGAGCCGCATGCGGCGGGGCTCGACTGCGAACACCAATACCGAGGCGCTGCGCAGCGCGTCGATGATCGCGGAGATCTCGGCCTCGTCCTCGATCTCGACGCGAAACCATCCGTCGGGCTCGCGCTCGGCCTTGTGCTCGGCCAGCTTGGCCCACAGCTCGTCGGGGAGCGATCCGGTGCGGAAGCGGACCTGCATCTTGTTGCCGCTCGCCAACGCGGTCAGCTCCGAGACCGAGCCGCGCTGCACCACTGCGCCCTTGTCGAGGATCGCAACCTCGTCGCACAGCACCTCGATCTCGCTGAGCAGGTGCGAGTTGATGAACACCGTCGCGCCGCCATCGGTCGCGCGGCGGATCACGGTTCGCAGGCCCTGGCGCGCGACCGGATCGACGCCGTCAGTCGGCTCGTCGAGGAACACGACCTCGGGATCGCCGATCAACGCCTGCGCCACGCCGACTCGCTGCGCCATGCCCTTGGAGAAGCTCTTGACCTTGGTGTCCTTCCACTCGGCGAGCCCGACCAGCGCGAGCTTGTCGTCGACCTCGCGAGCGAGCCGCTCGCCCTCGATCCCGGCGAGCTGAGCAAAGTAGCGACATACGCCTGCGGCGGTGAGGTAGCTGGGGAAGCGGTGACCCTCGGGCAGATAGCCGACGCGTCGTCGCGCCTCCGCGCTGCGAATGTCGACGCCGCGCAACGTGGCGGTGCCACCGCTCGGGCGCACGATCGAGAGCAGGATCTTCACGAGCGTCGACTTGCCGGCGCCGTTGGGCCCGAGCAGGCCGAAGCAGCAGCCTTTCGGCACTTCGAGGTCGACCCCGCGCAGGGCCGTGATCCCACCTTTATAGGTCTTGCTGAGATTGATGGTCTGGATCGCGTACGACAAAGGTCCTCGGCGGTTGTGCTAAGGATACCCCGTGGCCCGCCCCTCCGACGTCGCCCACGACCCGCGCGCGAACACGCTGACCATCACCTGGCCGGATGGCTTCCAGTCCGTTTATCCGGCCGCGTATCTGCGCGCTTGGTGTCCGTGCGCCGGGTGTCAGGGACACGGCATTCGTGTCGCGTATCGCGAGGCGCCGGCGACTACTCGCATCGCCGATCTCTGGGAAGTTGGCGCCTACGCGCTCGGGATCAAATTTGCGGACGGACACGACGCGGGGATCTACACGTGGCCGTGGTTGCGGAGCATCGCGTACGAGAGCCCGCCGGTTGGGCGCAAGCTCGGCGCGTTCGAGAGTGGGCTCTACTCGGGGCCCGTCGAAGCGGTGGGTTGAAAATCCAGCGGGCGCATGCGTGGCGCATGCGCATTGCGTCTCGACTCAGCGAAGAGCCGAGTGGTAGGCGTTCGTGCGATTTTCCGAGATCGCTTCCGCCTCGCTGAGACTCTCGTGCAGGTGCAGGCGGCGGCTCGGCTCAGCGCTCCAGCGGTGGCTCGCTCGCGCGATCAGGTTCGCCAGCCTGCCAAGCAAGCAGCCAAGCCGAGCTCGCGCAAGCCCGAGCAGACGATCGAGCGCGAGGCCGATGCCGAGCCGTGGCTGCGGCCGAGCCTGCTCGATCATCTGTTGGCCGATGGCCGCGAGGCAGGGAGAGCGAGCGTCGAGCGACGTCGGCCGACTCGCACGCGCGGCGGGGCACAGGCTCGGCCCAAGCACGCCGGCTCGCATGCACGCTCGATCATTCGGGGCGTCGCTCCGCAGCCGCGTGCGCACGGGCAGTCGAGCGAGCAAACCATCGACACCTCGCTTCGCATCGGCCCACCGCTGCGCCCACGCGCTCGCGGTCCTCCGGCCGATGCATCCACGCTCGAAGCACAAGCTGATGCGCTGGCCCGAGCGGCTCTGCGTGCGAATGTCGAGGTCGATTGGCAGCCTCGTCGCGCCACTGCGATCGCACGACCGGCGGCGCTCGACGGTGGACGTCCGCTCCCCGTAGCCGTGCGCACGTGGGCGGAGGCTCGACTGCATGCCGATCTCGCCGAGGTTCGAGTGCACAGCGACGCGCGGGCGTCGACGCTGGCGCGCGCACGAGGGGCGCGTGCGCTGACCTGTGGCGTGCACGTGGTGTTCGGGCATGGCGAGCTCGACGGCAGCGGGGCTCGCGAGCTGCTCCTGCACGAGCTCGTGCATGTGCTGCAGCAGACGGGTGAGCGTCAGGGCGAGCGCTGGCGCGGCCGTGCGTGCGTGGGTTCATCGGGCCCGCCGCAGCGCAAGATCTTGGCCCGACCATCGCTGAGCGATCCGCTGCCCAGCTTGCAGGAGCTCGGGCAGACCCACCGCGGACTCTCGAGCGATCCCGCGGTCGTGATGGCCGCCAGCGAGCTGTCGTTGATCAACGCGCAAGGTGGCTCGGGCACCACGCAGAAGATCGAGGAGGTCGTGACCTTGGCGCTAGCGAGCGGAGCGACGCCCGAGCTGGTCAACTACGCCTACGATCTCGCCAAGGTCGGCAAGCTGCCGGACAAAGCTCGCGCGCTCGCGCTGGCGCGGCCCGAGCTGCAGACCAGCTTCCTCGACGAGAGCGTGGTTGGGCCGTCGTGGGGCGCTGCGAACCCGTTCGACTGGATCCCCACGGTCTGGGACACGCATCCGCTGCTCGCGAGCTTTCGGCTGTCCAACTTCCTGCACACGTTCACGCGTCCGCTGCTGAGCAGCTCCGGGTCGGCCAAGCTAACGCTCGGCGTGATCACGCAGACCAAATCGGCGACGACCCCGGGCGGAGCTGCGATCACCAGTACGTCCTACTTCGAGCCGTTTGCCGAAGATCTGCTGACCAGCGTCGGCGGGCAGCGCCGCAAGGACAACGAGCTGCTGTTGATCACGTTATGGGCGCTGCATGCCGTCAACGACCTACGCCTGGCCATGCTCGGCAAGGCGATGGAAGCTGGCAAGGACGAGCTTGCGCCGCTACAGCGCGTGCGTGCGGTCCAGTACGTGCTGAGCTGGGCGAAGGTGCTGCATGGCATACCGCACGAGGACATCAGCGATCCGGCCAAGGGCCAGCCCGTCGAGGTTCAGGCACTGTTGCGCTGGGTGGCGCCGTACGTCGGCATGAGCGCGTTGCTGATGCTGAATACGTGGGCGCCCGCGGTGAGGACCTTCGACGGTACGCTCGCGCTCGATGATCAGTCCCTGGGCGTCGCGCCGGCCGAGCTGCTGTTCGTGCTGCGCGAGGGGCTCGAGTTCGAAGAGCTCCGCGCCTTGCTCGATCACGTGGCCGAGGAGCTGCTGAAGCTCGAGGACCACGCGCTGCCGGAGCGGGACGCCTACGCCAAGCGCATCGAAAGTCTGACCACCAAGCTCGGTCCCGCGATCAAGCTGCACGACGGCAAGCTGATCGCCGCAGGTCGGAAGATTCGCGAGTTCTTGCTCTCCGACGCGGATTGGGAGAACGCGCCCGACCGCGAAGACGAGGCCAGCCACGCCCTCGCGTTGTTGATCCTGCATCGCGTTCGCGCGCAGCTGCTCAGCTATTCGAAAGACACCGACGCCAAGCTGGAGGCTGAGCAGCTGGCCAAGGCTCAGGCGCTGCTGGAGCAGCTTCCCGAGTACGTCTACATTCCATCCGAGCACGCGGCGCTGCGCGAGCCGTACGAACGCGCCTATGATTATCGCGGCAAGCACCGGTTCGAAACCGCCGAGGCGCTGTTCAAGATCGCCGGGATAATTGGTCTGACGGAGGTCGCGGAGACCATCAAAAAGGGATATGTGGCCGCCGAGCTCGACGCGCCCATCAGCCAGCTATCGGCGGCGCAACGCGCCAATCTGCTGATCATCCATGGTGAGTGGGAGGAGAGCTCCTCGCCGGTCTCGCAGATCTTCGATGACATCAGCGAGGGAACCCTACGCGGGCTTGCTCCGCTCACGCTGCACGACGTCTACCATGTCACGCTGCTCGACGAATTTGTCGCGCTCAACAGGGATCTCGGCGACGCGCTGGTCGAGGGTGGCATGTATGTCGACGCGCAAGGCAACCCGCGGATCGATTACGCGCCGGAGGACAACATCATCAACATCATCGCAAGCAAGCAGGCGCAGCGCGTGCACCCACGCCGCTGGTTGCTGCCGCACACCGCGTTTCGCTTCAACCGGACCCCGGCGGCAGAGCGCCAATTCGGCGATCTGCTGCTCGCCCACCCGAAGACCAAGCGCATGCGCCTCGCGGAGTTGCTCGCCAAGCGGGAGTGGGGCGTGTGGAACGCCAGTTTCCGTACCCCAGTGGTGCTGTGGACGTTGCCCGACATCAAGAACGCGATCACGCGGCTGCGCGACGACAAGCGGTTGAACGCGTTCGTAGACGCCTATCGCTCGACTCCCGGACAGACGCCGAGGTCGTCGTCCACGCTGAATAACTACAGCTGGTTGATGGCGCTGCGCGATGCGCTCGAGCAACAGCAGGCCGAGCTGGGCAAGGCAACCCAGCCGAAGGCGACGCCCGAGCGTGTCGCGGTGGAGCAGGCCAGCGAAGCGCTCGCGCGCGAGACCGAGATGGAGCGCAAGCAGCTGATCGGCAAGCTGCGCCAGGCCTCGATATTGACGCGCATCTATTACACCGAGACGCTGCTGCGGCCACTCATCGCACAATCGTCGGGGCAGAGCTTCAGCTCGGTATCGATCCTCAGGCACGGCGAATTTCTCCGCTACGACATTGCCGAGACTGCGCAGCAGCGGCTCTGGCAGACCGTCTCGTGGCTGAATCCGCCCGAGGATCGCGACGCCCACCGAGCGGCGATGGTCGCTGCGCTCGCGCCGACCCTGTTGTCCGCGTGGGCGGGCAAGGGGCGCTACTCGTTGATCGTCACCTGGCGCCCGATCGTGAACGAGGCGCGCAAGTTCCTGGCAAATCCGAGTACGTCGCCGATCGGCAAGGCGACCGGCCAAGCCGCGCAGCCAAGCTCGCTCGACGTCGTGCAGTTGGACAGCGAAAAGGCGGAGCGCGGGAAAAACTTGCGCGATCTCGATGCGCTCGAGCAGGCCTGGGCGGCGACCGTGACCGCCAAGATCCTCGAGTACGGCTTGGTCGGCCGCGAGGGCGAGGGCGAGTATCCGCGCGGGGCGCTGCAGCCAGCCGGCGGCGGCATCACGGTGCCGGCCGGTAAGGGTGAGGGCTCGACCTTCATCATTGGCGGCGTCGAATACGGGATCAAGGAGGTCTACAAGACATTCAGCTGGTTCGGTCCCTATCGGCCTGATGCGAAGCTCGGGCGTCGCAGCGACAACACGGCGCCGGACAGCGATGCCTCGATGCTGTTCATGAGCGAGGAAATCGGCAAGGCCAAGGTCGAGCCCTACGTCGAAGATCGTGCAGCGGTGGTGCTGCTCAAATATACGGTCGACGGGGAGGAGCGCGAGCTCCATGGCGATGACGACCACGCGCTGGGCAAGCTCTCGTCGGCCGTTGCGCTGCACGGGATCGTGCAGAGCCTGCTGGCCCTCGCCGACGCGATCGAGACCGGCATGGGCTTCGTCATGGATGGGATCGAGCTGATCCCCGGCGCCGGTCAAGTGGTAGCCGCGACCCGCATCGCGGGTGCCGTGTATGCGCTGCTGGGTAGCGACGAATTCGATCAATTGCTCGCGCTGATCCGCGATGCACCGCTCGAGCTTCTGCAAGGAGCGCTGACCAAGCTGGACAAGTTGCTGACCCCGACCGGGTTCTGGCAATTCTTGCTGCTCGCTCAATTCCCGCTGCCCGCGATCGAGCACACGCAAAAGAGCAATGCGATGCGCCGGGCTCATGGGATGGGCAAGCTCGGCAAGATCCTGCGGCGGATCGCGGCGCTCGGCGTGAAGTTCAGCGCGATGTTGGCTCGCTTTCAGCGGCGCCTCGGGGCGCTCATCGATCGCATGCGCCTGGGGATCCTGCAGCGACCGCCCCTCGCTCGCTTCATCGGCAAGCTCGGTCGCCACGTCGAGTCTCTGCGCGAGCTCGAGCTCGGCGACATCTTCAGTGAGCCCGCCGCCACCGCGCAGAGCCAGCTCTCGGGCTCGCTGACCACGCTCGGCACCAGCGTGCGCGGCATCTTCGGTGGGCTCACCGACTTCACGGTGCCCCAGCGCATCATTCCGCTCGCCGAGGTCTTCGAGCTCGTGATCGACATCCTCGTGCGCAGGCTCGGCGGCAAGTACAAGTACGCCGCGCGAGGGTTCATCGAGATCCTCGAGCTGACGGGGCTCAAATCCGAGATCCTCGAGGCGATCGAGTCGCGCTTTCCAAAAGAGCTCAATCCCAATACGTACTTGGTCGAGACCTTCAAGAGCGAGCTGGAGACGCGCGTGCAAGCGGCGACGACCGGGCTCTTCCATGCGTTCGCCAAGGAGGTGGCGCCGCGCGTCGATGCGCTCGTCGACTCCAAGGAATTCAGCAATGCGCTCGGTGGCGCGCCGACCATCAGCATCGCCGCGGTCGGCGAGGCGTTCCCGGGCGAGGACTCGGGCGATGCTCCGGAGCTGCAGCCCAAGCTGCAAGGCAGCGGGAACTCGCTCGCTCGCGCACCGCCGCTGGAGCTGAGGCGCGCGGCTGGTCGAGGGCAACCGCTGGGCGCGAGGCAGCGGGTGATGCTCGAGCGTCGGTTCGGCCATGACTTCGGCCACGTGCGTGTGCACAGCGACGCGGCAGCACGCGAGCTGACCCGCCAGCAGTCGGCGGCGGCGCTGACCTCCGGCAGCCACGTGTTCTTGGGTGAGCGCGTCGATGCTGGCTCGAGCCGCGGCGAGTCGGTGTTGCGCCACGAGCTCGCGCACGTGCTGCAGCAGACCGGCGCTCGTCCGCTCGATCGCACGCACTCGAGTCGGCCGACGCTCGGGCGGCCTGCTCGTGGCTTGGTCGTCGATCCGTCGCGCGAGGCCGTGGCTGATCGCCTGGCGAGCGAGACCGGCTCGGCGAGCTCGGGTGCACGCTCGATCGCCGCGGCCGGCTCGATCGGTGTGCAGCCCAGCTTGTTGTCCGACGTGGTCGGGCCGGTGCTCACGGCCGTCAGCGATCCCTCGCTCCTGAGCGCGCGCGCTACCGCGATCGACGAGACCGGAGAGCGCGACGGCGTGACCTCGCTCGATCGAGCGCAGGGACAAATGCTGCTGAAGATCTGGAAGTCGATCCAGCTCGGGCTCAGCAAGGGACAGAGCATCGGCCAAGTCGCGGTCGGTCATGCCAAGCCCTTCGACGTGACGGCCGCGAGCAAGGCGATCCAGGGCCGCTTTCACGCACGCGCCGACGCCAACCGTCAGGCCATCGGCGATCTCGGCAAGCGTGCCACCGAGCGGCTCGCGGCCAAGAACCCGGACGACGAGGCGGTGGACATCGTGCGTCCAGCTCGCTTCCAAAACGAGCTGATCACCTATCTATTCGCCAGCACCGGCATCCTGCTGCAGCTCGAGCTCGACACCGAGACGGTCAAGAACAAGTTCCCGCTCGCCGCCAAGCCCGATCAGCCGTGGTTCAAGGAGGCCAACCCGGTCAAGTCGTGCTCGGTCGTGTTCGTGAACCTCGCCGAGGTCTACGGCGGCGACGAGCTGTGGACGCTGGCGCTGAAGAACACCTGGCCGGCTGACACCGACGACAAGGCGCGGGCCTCGCGACGCGCTCGCGTGCGCGGGGTCTTGCGCGAGCAGGGGGTCTCGAGCGCGGTCTGGCACGCCAGCGAGTACAAGTTCGGGGATGGGATCGTTGCCGAAGAAAAGCGGCTCGAGACCGATCTCTATAATTCGGGAGGTGCCGACAAGGTCGATGCCAAAGCGCTGCCGAGCAAGGCCGATTACCTCACACTCGACAAGATCGAGAGCAACCCTGCGGACAACGTGGGCCTGCGGCTCGGGCACTTCATTCAAGTCGCTAATTACTCGACCAAGACCGTCGAGCTACCCGACAAACAAAGGACCAAGCTCGCAGTCAAGGGCCAGCAGCGCGGGCTCGAGCGCGAGTCTCACCACACCACGCAATACCTGCTGCTCGAGTTCTTCCGCAACACCGCCACGCAGGACGCCTTTCCGCTGCTCGAACAAGCGCACGCGAGCGGCAACAGGCACGCCGGCAAGGATGTCTATCCGGGGATCACGGCGACCGACGACAAGGTCGACGCGTTCACGGGGGTCGTCAAATTCCCGATCAAGGAGTTCGAAGCCAATCGTGGCGGCCTGATGCCGGCGCTGCTGATCGCTCGCGTCACTCACCGCACCGGGGGACTGCACATTAACGCGACCTCCGATGACTTCGGGCCCGCGGTCAAGTCCCCGGGCGGCGCGATCCAGTCGGTATTTCGCTCGCAGCTTTCGGCCGAGTACCGCAACGCCGAGCAGGCTGCTCTGGCGCCGCCGACCACCCAGTCGACCGGCGCTGCGCCAACCAGCGGCCCCGCGGTATTTCAGGCCTACGTGGACAGCAGGGGCGCCGACGTGGTGCGGCGGGAGATCGAGAGCGCGATGCTCGGCAGCTATAGGTGGATGTACTTCGACCGCATGAAGCCGGCGCTGGCCGACGGGCTGAAAAAGCAGGAGATGGAGTATTACAACGACCTGGCCAGGGCCGCTGGTCGCAGGGACAGCGAGCTGCTGACCGCCGCCGACATGAGCGATGTCGCCGAGGCGACGGCCAAGCACAACGTGAAGATCATGAGGATCGCCGGATTCGATCGCAGCTAGATCGTCACGCGCCCGCTCGAGTAGCGGACGCAGCGACCGATCAGCTCGACGCGATCGCCCTCGACCACGCACTCGAGCTCGCCGCCGCGGGCGGAGACCTGCCGTGCGCGCAGCCGCGACTTGCCGAGCCGCGCGGCCCAGTAGGGCGCGAGCACGCAGTGGGCGGAGCCGGTCACGGGATCCTCGTCGATGCCGACGCCGGGGCCGAAGAAGCGCGAGACGAAGTCGAGCTCCGGATCGTCGGCGGGGGCGGTGACGATGACCTCGCCGGGCCGCATGCGTGCGAGCGCGACGAGGTCGGGTCGCAGCGAGCGGACCTGGGCCTCGCACTCGAACACGACCATCCAGTAGCCGGCCAACCATTGCTCGACGGGGCCGGCCCCGAGCGCGCGGGCGAGGTCGGGGTCGAATCGCTCGAGCCGCTTGGGCGGATCGGCGGGGAAGTCCATCGCCAGCCGATCGCGCTCGCGTCGGACCGACAGCGCGCCGTGCTTTTGCGACTCGAACACGACCACGTCGCGCTGCGGCTCGAGCAGCTCGAGCACCACGAACGCGCTGGCCAGCGTGGCGTGACCGCAGAGATCGATCTCGACGGTGGGCGTGAACCAGCGTATCGTGTAGTCGTCGCCTGTTCGGCGGTTGAAGGCGGTCTCGGAGAGGTTGTTCTCGGTCGCGATGGCCTGCATGGTCGCGTCGGGCAGCGGCTCCTCGAGCACACATACGGCGGCCGGGTTGCCAGCGAAGATCGCGTCGGTGAATGCATCGACTTGATGCAGGGCGAGCTCGGGTTTGCGCGCGCGCAGGCCCAGCA
>DATLLB010000971.1:0-2462 GCA_035538075.1 Enhygromyxa sp. | reverse complement strand
CGAAGATACCGGCGAGGGGGCGATCTGGATGCTCTGCGAGTCGGCGATCTGAGCCGTCAATCGTCGCCGCCTCGACCGTAGTCCGGGAAGTCGGCGAGGGTCTGCTCGAACACCTCGTCGGCCTCGTCGAAGCGCTCGAGCTGAGCCAGATAGTCGCCGAGTACGGCCCCAAACACGCCATCGACGGCGAGCTCGTAGGCGCGGCGTAGCTCGAGCTCGGCGGCCTCGGTGCTGCCGCTCATCTTGTGCACGAGGCCCAGCAACAGGTGGGCGAAGGGCAGGCGGGGAGCCAGGGCGAGCGCAGTCTCGAGAGCCGCGCGCGCGTCTGCGAGGACATCGGTTATCCGCTTCGATCCTGGCTCCTCTGCATCGATCCGCAGGGCGGTGCCGTAGCGATGCTTGCCGAGCTCCTCCCACGCGCAGGCATGCTCGGAATCGAGGTCGAGCGCGAGCTCGAGCAAGGACTCAGCCTCTCGACGATCGGGGAGCACATCGACCGCTCGCCAGAACGCCTGATCGGCTCGCAGCGCGCGTTCCATGGTTTGCAGCGGAGCGCAGCCCGACGCGTCGGCGAGCAGCGCGAGGGCAGCGTCGAAGTCCTCCCAGTAGCCGAGCAGGAAGCTGCGGTAGAGCCGGTGATGCGGCGCGGGACCGGTCGCCAGCGACGACTCGAGACAGCGACGCGCCTCGCCTTGCGGCTCATGGTGACGCAGGCGCAACGCGGTGAGCAGATGCCGGTCGGCGTCGGCGAGGCGGTCCGCCTCCACGAGCGCGACGGCCAAGCGAAGTTGATGCCACAGGTGGCTGGGATCCAGCTCGACCGAGCGCTCGAGCGCCGCGAGGGCCTCGTCGAGCCGAGCTTGCGAGAGCAGCAGATGACCGAGCTCGCCCCACGCGAGCGAATACTCGGGATCGAGCTCCAGCGCACGACGAAAGTGCCGCTCCGCTGCCGGAGGGTCCTTAAAGCGTCGCTGGCAGCCGAGATTGTACTCGGCTTCTTCGTAGTCCGGATCGAGCTCGAGCGCGCGCCGATACCAGGCCGTCGCCTCGTCCGCTCGACCGAGATGGGCGACGCACTTGCCGAGGAACACGCATGTCCACGGCTCCGGCTGCAGCTCGAACGAGCGTTGCAGCAACGGCTCGGCCTCGACGTGACGGCCCTCGTTCAAGAGCAGCGAGCCGAGCCGCACGAGCACGTGGTCGTCGTTCGGGTCGTGCTCGAGCGCTCGCTCGAGCCTGCGGATCGCCGCGCGTCGCTTTCGTGTGCCTGACTTCATACGCGCGTCGAGTTCGGTCAGCGGCGCACGACCAGCTCGTGCACTGGTTGATTTTCGGTCTGGCACCACACCCGATCATTCACATCGACCACGCACTGGCCGAACGCCCCGATCGAGAATCGCACGATCCCGGACAGGTGGTGAGAGTCGACGGTGAATGGCACGTCGGGCTGCGGGACCTCGCACGAGACCTTTTGACGAAATTCGTCGCGTGGCTCGCAGGATTCCTCCCAGCAAGGAAAGCTGCAGTTGCACGGGTGAGTATCGCACTGCGGCTCGGGTGCGACGACGTTTTCGATTTGCCCAGGCGGTGGAAATGGTGTGCTGACATCCTTGCGCGCACACGTCCAGCCGCTCGGCAGTCGCCAGCACACGCCCCAACCCGAGAGTGAGAGCTCGAGCACCTGCGAGCCGTCGCCGATGTCCGTGATCTCGACCGGGACGTAGGTGTCGGCGTCGCTGTGGCCACCGCTTCGCACGGGCTCACCCAGGTCGACGCCGAGGGTCTCCATGGCGTCGAGCCAGCACCACAGCTCGCCGTCGGTCTTCAGCGCGCAGCCGCCTGCGAGCGGCAGGCCGTCGTAGAGGAGGACCACGTGCTGAAGCTCGCCCAACGAGAAATAAGGGAGCGGAGCCGGCTTGGCGACGAACGACTCGTCCCAGCAGAGCAGCGCGCCCTTGCTGTCCACCGCACAGTTCGACTCCAGCGACCGCGCGGCCGAGATGCCCTGGACGTCATGGACCTCGCCCTCGTTGTCGAGGCAGCGCACCTGCCCTTCCTGGCTGCGAACGCAGACGTGCGGGATCCGATGGCTCGAGCTCGTGAGCTCGACCGCCAAGCCGAGCGACTCGAGCGGGGGCTCGAACTCGGTCCCGTCGGTTGCAGCACAGGCCACGCGATTGTCGGCATGCAGCACGCAGACACGCTTGCTCGAGTCCCACACGCGCAAGTCCACGATCGGCGAGGGCTCGAGCTTCTCGACCGCGGCGGGAGCGGGCGGATCCGGATCCGTGGCCAAGTTGGCGTCCGGTTGCTCGTCGGGCTTGCTGCACGCTCCGAGCAGGGCGAGCGCAACGCAGGTCGAGAGGGCTCGCGCGAGCATCGCGAGCATGTTCTCAGATCGGCCAGCGGCGGACGTGACGATGGCCGAGCACGTCCTCGCAGGCGACAATCAGGGCGCCGCC
>DATLLB010000970.1:0-5097 GCA_035538075.1 Enhygromyxa sp. | reverse complement strand
GCTCGGTGTCCGTCGATCGATCTGCGCGGCCCTGCATCGCGCGCACGACGGGGCCGGGCCCAGCCTGGTCGAGGTCGTGGTCACGCCGCTGCTGCGCGATCCTCCGGCCGAGCGCGATCCGGTCGAGCGCATGCGTCGATTGCTCGACGCGCGCGGCGAGTGGACGCAGCCCTTTCAAGATGTGACCGAGGCCGAGATCCACGGATCGATCGACAAAGCCATCGGGGAGGTCAGCCAGTGAGCGCGCTGCAACCACTCGCTCGCCTGCTCGCCGAATTGCTGCGCGAGGATCAGCGTCGCTGCCTGCTCGGCGAGGACGTGCAGAGCGGCGGCATGCTCGGGCTCTCGCGCGTCGCTGCCGATGACGAGCAGCTGCGTCCGCGCTTGCTCGGCTCGCCGCTGACCAACATCGCTCACGTCGCGCATGCAGGCGGGCTCGCGCTCGCGGGGCTGCGGCCGATCGTGCTGCTGGCGTCGGCCTCGGCGTTGCTCGAGGCGCTCGCGGCCGTGCGCGAGCTCGGGCGCCTGCGCTGGCGCAGCGGCGATCGTCGCTCGGTGCCGGTGTTGTTCATCGCGCCGAACGGACCGGGCTTCGGCATCGGTGGTGAGGCGGCCGAGTCGGTCGAGGCCACGCTCGCGGCGGTGCCGGGGCTCGAGGTCTGGTGTGCGGGTCTAGCCGAGGAGCTCTGCGGCTTCCTGCGCAGCGCCGCGACCTTCGAGGACGACGACGCGGGACCGCGCGTGCTGTTGTTGCCGCGCGGCGTGGTCGTCCGCGATCTCGATCTCGATGTCGATCTGCACGCGCCGCTGTCTCGCCCGCCGACCGCGGTCGTGCGCGCGGGCGAGCGTGCGACCGTGTTCGCGTGGGGCGAGGCGCTCGCGCCTGCGCTCGCGGCCGCCGAGGCCTGTGCCGAAGGATCCGAAGGCGTCTCGGCCACCGTCGTCGACGTCGGCCAGCTCGCGCCGCTCGACGAGCGACTGCTGGTCGAGCAGGCCAGCGCAACCGGCAAGATCGTCATCGCCCACGCCGGCCCGCGTCGCGGCGGGCTCGGGGCCGAGCTCGCGGCGTTGTTCGCCGATCGTTCGATCCTCCACCTCGACGCCCCGATCCTGCGTGTCTGCGCAGACGATGACGGGCTGTTCGCTGGCCATGACGAGCACCGCGCGAGCCCGTCCGCCGCGGCGATCGCCGAGGCCATCACCCGAGTCGCAAATTACTGAAGGCCATCCATGAGCGTGATCGAGTTCAAGCTGCCCGAGATTGGCGAAGGTGTGATCGAAGGCGAGATCGTCAAATGGCTGGTCGCGCCCGGCCGGGCGTTCGCGGCCAATGACGCGATCGTCGAGGTCATGACCGACAAGACCACCGTCGAGATCCCCGCGCCGTTCGACGGCGTGATGCAGGAGCATCGCGCCGCCGAGGGTGACGTGCGGGCGGTCGGCTCGGTGATCGCAATCCTCAGTCAGGGTGCGGCTCCGCAGGCGGCGAGCGAGCCTGCGCCTGCGCCCGCGCGCGCCCCTGTCAGCGTGCAATCGGCCCTCGCTGCCCAGCGGACCGATCCCAACATCCTCGCCACCCCGGCCGCTCGCGCGCTGGCCCGCGAGCACGACATCGATCTCGCCGCGTTGCCGGTCGACGAGCGCGGCCGCATCACCAAGCGCGATGTCGTCGAGGCGCGCGAGCGCGGCGTGACCACGCCTCCGCCGGTCGCCGCTCCGGTGGCGAAGACTCCGGTCGCACCGACTCCGGTCGCGCCCACGCCTCCGGCCGCACCGACACCCGCAGCCGCAGCGCCTGCGCCCGCGCCCGTGCCCCGCCGCGAGGTCGCCTCGCCGCAAGACGAGTACATCCCGTTCCGCGGCGTCCGCCGAAAGATCGCCGAGGGCTTGGTCCGCTCGTACACGACGGCGGTCCACTACACCTACGTCGAGCAGATCGACGTCACGCGCTTGGTCGAGCTACGCGAGCAAGCCAAGGCTGCGGCGGCGCAGCAGGGCGTCTCGCTCAGCTATCTGCCGTTCATCGTCAAGGCCGTCTGTCACGCGCTCAAGAAATACCCGATCGTCAACGCCGAGCTCGACGAGGCCAACGGTCGCATCATCCTGCACAAGCGCTATCACATTGGCGTGGCCGCAGCGACCGAGCAGGGCCTGATGGTCCCGGTCATTCACGACGCCGATTTGCTGAGCCTCCTCGACATCGCCCGCGAGATCAAACGGCTGGGTGACGGCGCCAAGACCGGCAAGCTCGCGCGTAACGAGCTGACCGGATCCACGTTCTCCGTCAGTAGCCTCGGCAACATCGGCGGCGTGCTCGCGACCCCGATCTTGAATCACCCCGAGGTCGGTATTCTCGGGGTCCATGCGATCCGCAAGGTCCCGATCGTGACCCCCGACGACAAGATCGGGATCGGCCACATCATGAACCTCTCGGTCTCGCTCGATCACCGCGTCGTCGATGGCTTCGAGGGCGCGAGCTTTTTGCAAGAGATCCGCCGCTACCTCGAAGATCCCACGCTCCTGCTGCTCGCCGGAATCTGAGCTCCGCCATGCCCACCATCAAGAAGAAGGCCCTCATCATCGGCGCCGGCACCGGCGGTTACCCCTGCGCGATTCGGCTCGGCCAGCTCGGCGTCGACACGATGGTCGTCGAGAAGGATCAGCCCGGCGGGGTCTGCCTCAACTGGGGCTGCATTCCCAGCAAGGCGCTGATCTCCGCGACCAAGCTCTATCACAAGGCCCAGCACGCCGAGCACATGGGCGTCAGCTTCGGCGCGCCGACGGTCGACATGCCCAAGATGCAGGTCTGGAAGTCGGGCATCGTCAAGAAGCTGACCGGCGGCGTCAAACAATTGATCAAGGGCGCAGGCACGCAATACGTGACCGCGACCGCCGAGATCCTCGGGCCCGGCCGCGTCAAGCTGACCTATCCCGACGGCAAGCCCGAGGACATCGTCGAGTGTGAGCACCTGGTGATCGCGACCGGCTCGGTGCCGATCCAGATCCCCGGCTTCGAGATCGATCAAAAGAAGATCGTCGACAGCACCGGCGCGCTCGACATCGACTACGTGCCCGAGCACATGGTCTGCATCGGCGGCGGCATCATCGGCCTCGAGCTCGGCCAGACCTTTCAGCGGCTCGGCACCAAGCTGACCGTGCTCGAGGGCCTCGATCGCGTGCTGTTGGCCTGTGACAAGGACACCGCGCAGCTGGTCGCCAAGCGCATCAAGAAGGACGGCGGCGAGATTGTCACCCACGCGATGGCCAAGGGCTGGACCGAGCGCGACGGCAAGCTCTGGGTCGCGGCCGAGGTCGGTGGTGAGCGCAAAGAATATCCTGCCGACGTGATCCTGGTCGCGGTCGGGCGGCGGCCGGTCAGCAAGGGCTTCGGTCTGGAGAAGCTCGGCGTCGAGCTCGACCAGCGCGGCTTCATCAAGGTCGACGCGCGCCAGCAGACCAACGTGCCGGGCGTCTACGCGATCGGTGACGTGTGCGGGCAGCCGATGCTGGCGCACAAGTCCAGTCACGAGGGCGAGGTCGTGGCCGAGGTCATCGCCGGGCACAAGGCCGTCAACGATGCCCGCACGATCCCCAATGTCGTGTTCACCGAGCCCGAGATCGCCTCGGCCGGACTCGGCGAAGACGAGGCCAAGCAGGCCGGCTACGAGATCGAGATCGGCAAGTTCCCGTTCAGCGTCAGCGGTCGCGCGATGGCGATCGACGAGACCGAGGGTTTCGTCAAGGTCATCATCGACAAGCGAGACAATCGTGTGCTCGGCATTCACGTGGTCGGACCCGAAGCCAGCGATCTGATCAGCGAAGGCGCCCTGGCGATTGAGATGGGCGCGTTTGCAGAGGACATCAGCTTGACCGTGCATCCGCACCCGACCCTCGGCGAGGCGGTGATGGAAGCGGCCAAGCACGCGCTCGGGGAAGCCATTCACATCGGCAACCGCCGACGCTGATTGTCGGTTGATCTTCGGCTCGTCTGCGGGCGGCGGCTTCGGCCCCGCCCGCAGCTGTTCTTGCGCTCGCACAGACGCAGCGCTGTCTGCGCATGCTGGATCGATTGGGATCATCTCAGCGGGCCGATCGACATTATCGTGATCCAGCTGACTAGACATGTATTCAGTGATTGCTCGGCTAGCGCTCCATCCAACAATCTACCTACCTGACCGGCCCGCGAGATGGATCCAAAGTCGGCAGATTTTCGGGCGCGTCACCGTTCGATCGGCAATTTCAGCCGCCGACGCGGCGGGGAGACAATTTGGCGATCGCCACTATTGCCGGATTCCGCCGGCATCGGCCAATCGTCGATCAGTGGTCGTGACCTGCGAATGCCCCGGCTCGCCCAATGCCGCGATCCGTGGCCGAGCTCATTGCGGAAAAAATGCCGGACCCCCTGTTATTTCGAGATCATTCGTGCATAAATGCCCGTATGGGCAACATCTCCAGCGCCTTTCAGGATGCACTCAAGGCTCAGGCCAAAGCCGCTCTGGTCGACGTCGTGGCCACCAATCCCAGGATCACCGTAAAGGACCTCGCGGAGCTGGTCGCCAACAACCCACAACTCGGCACCCTCACGCTCGATGATCTACTCGGCGAGTCGGGTGAAGCGGCGCCTCGTGGTCGCGGTGGCCGGCGCAAAGTCGCTGCACCCGCTGCAGGCGCGGCCGGAGCTCGCAAGGGCGCGCGCAAGGGTGGCGCTCACAAGCGCAACGTTCGAACCGAGACCGGGCGCGAGGCATTCGACAACGAGGTGCTGGAAGGGCTCAAGGAGCTCGGCGGCGAGAACGTCAACGCGACCTCGCTCCGCAATGCCCTCGATTCCGATCCGACCCAGCTGCGGACTGCCCTCAATCGCCTGATCGAGCGCGGCATCGTGACCTTCACCGGCAAGGCCCGCGGCACCCGCTATAGCTTGGCCGAGTAGATGATGGATCTCGATGTAACCCGCCGGGCCGTGCTCCGGCGGGTTAGTCCGCGTTGAGCAAATCCGCATCGAAGTGCCACGGTTCGCGCGGGCCGACCTCGCGATCGCGCAGCTTTGCGAGCAGCTCGAGGAAGCGCTTGCGCGGCCAGTCGACGGCGCCGAAG
>DATLLB010000969.1:0-5136 GCA_035538075.1 Enhygromyxa sp. | reverse complement strand
CCCGCGTACTCGGTCACGAACGCGTTGCCGTCGGCCTGCTGCGCGTCGACGGCCATGGTGATGACCTCTTTGTAATTGCTCGCGAAGTTGAACCAGTCGATCTTCAGCGGGTTGACCAGCACGTGCCGATAGTTGGTCGGGACCACGCGCGCGTCGCCGAGGAAGAACACGCGGATGTCCATGTCCTCGGCCGCGGCGATGCGGGTCAGGCGGATCGGCACGCAGGGCTCGACGCCCGAGTAGCGGATCACGATCGGGTGGACCTCGGCGACCTCGGTGTCGACCGCGAGCTTGAGCGCGACGAACATGAACTCGTCGGCCAGGTACTCGGCGAGGATCGGCTCGGCGTTGGGATCTTGCTGGTAGCCGTTGTCGGCCAGCCACTGCATCACGCCCTCGACCGTGCCGCCGTCGAGCACCGCGATCTCGAACGCGCCGACGGTCTGCTGCAGCACGACCTCGGGGTCCTCCTCGCTGGGATCGCCGGTCTCGCCCCCGGCTTCGGCCTCGGCCTCGCTGCCTTCGCCCGAGCCAAAGGTGGAGGCGTTGGTGTCGGCGCCTTCGTCCTGCACCGGGCAGGTGTCGCTCGTGAAGTCCATGCCGTAGGTCGGCACCGAGCCGGCCAGCAGCGCGTCGAACAGCGGCTGCGAGCCGACCTCGAATTCCGGCAGCGCCATGACCGGGATCACCCACGCGAACTGCTCGGCCGTGGTGTCGGGATCGATCTGGATCTGGATGTGCGCCTCGACGGTGTTGTCGCCGATGTGGAACAGGATGTTCTCACCGGTCTGATCGACGGGCATCGAGGTTGGGCCGGCATCGCAGAAGGTCCCGCCGCAAGCCTCGGCGGTGCTCGGGATCGACAGCGGCGCGACGGCGGCCAGCGCCAAGGGGAGGAGAGGGACAAAGCGAAGCTTGGACATGGCTACTCGGGGGGTTGATGTGGGCGTGCCACGAAACCGCGGAATCGATCACGCCAACCGACCCGATCAGTCGGCCACAGCAGCCACCACAACGCAAGCAGCGGGATCAGGCTCAGCGGTCCCGGCAGTCCGAGCAGGCGCCCCAGCGTCGTGGCCGTGCCCGGCGGCGTGGGTGCGAACAGCTTGGGAACCGCGTACGCCCAGATCGGGTTGCCATGCGCGGGCGCTTCGGGGCCGGCCGCGGTGATCAGCAGCATCTGAGCGCAGGAGATTGCACCGAGCACCGCGACCGCGCCCGGATGGCGCGACATTGCGGGCCCGAGCCCGACTGCCAAGAAGGCCAGCATCGGGACCGCATGACGAGGGCCCAACGCCGCGCCGCCGTCCCACATGTAATAGCCGCTGTTGAGCAGCAGGTAGTAGACGACGATCGCCAGCGCCAAGAGCAGATCGCCGCGACGCAGCGGCGCGGGCTCGGTCGCGACGCGATCGGGCTGCGACCACAGTCGAACGCCGAGACCCCACGCGGCCAGCAGCAGCACGGGCGAGAGGTAGAACAGCCCGCGATAGCTGCCGAACAGCAGCTGCGCGAGCACGTCGAGCTTCGGCGTGCCCACGCCGTAGTTCACCGCCATGCCCTCGGCGAATTCCTGCAGGTAGACGAAGTCGTAGCCGGTCTTCAGCGGGCTCCCGAACGCCCACGTGTGATAGCCGGCCAAGAGCAGCGCCCACGGCAAGCCGCCGAGCGCGATCCAAAATCCCAGCCGCACGCCGCCGCGCCAGCTGGCCCAGCCGAGCAGCAGCACGACCGGCAGCGCAGCCGTGTACTCGCACAGCACCGCCCAGCCGAGCAGGCTGCCGATGATCAAACCTAGCCTCAAACCGAGCCTCGAACCGAGCGCGCGGCTCGGCGGACCATCGTCGCTCAGCACCACCAACGCGAAGCTCGCGAGCAACAAATTGCCGGTCAGCTGATGGCCATAAAACCCGCACGCGTAGCCGAGCGTGGGCGTGGCCAGCACCCACAGCAGCGCGGCCCATGTCGCGCGCACTCGATCCCCGCCGAGCTCGCGCAGCATCAGCAGGTAAAACAACGCCGCGGCGGCGAGCGTCGGCAGGCTGATCACGACCATGCGACACAGCCACAAGGCCACCAGCTGGGCCGAGTTGTAGGCGAGCACGTCGCCCGGCTGGCGCTGCTCGGGGTCCAGGGTCTGCTCGGCGGCCGCGAGCGTGGGATCGAGGGGCACGACGCGGACCCCAGGCAGCTCGCTCCCCGTCGCGCGGCGCACCGCGTAGTAGCCGGCGTAGGGCAGGGTTGCGAGCAGCGACACGCCCGGCGCCTTGTCGCTGTAGAAGTGCCCGTCGCGCCAGCTCTTGTCGCCGGTCGTCACGTGCCAGTCGTCGATCGTGACGTCGCCGCGCTCGACCAGCGCGCGGGTCAGGGCCAGCCGCGAGTTTTGATTCCACGCGGGCGGCCCGACGAAGAACCCGAAGGTGCACAGCAGCGCGAGCGCGAGCGCCCACGCGCGAGGGTGCTCGCCCAGCCGCGCGAGCAACTCGCTCCACAGACTCGAGCTGCCGCGCATCGACTTAATGGAGCTGCGGTCCGCCGTCCTCGGGGTCTTCGTCGCCACGCGAAGACACGAGGTGGATCGCGGGCGTGGGCGCGAAGCTCTGTCGGGTCTGCTCGGCCAGCGCCTGGGTTAGCGCGTCACGAAGCTCGCGGGCGGCGTCTTCGGGGATGCGCACCGTGGTCGCGCCGACCGAGACATGGACGGCCCCGCAGCTGCAGCGATCGATCTTGCAATTCTGCGTGCGGACGAGGGTCTTGATGACGTGTTGCAGAGGGCCTCCGAGAGCGCGGTCAGGCTACCAGATCCGGCCCGCTACCGCGCGTGTCCGGCGGAGCGTCGACCGGCGGCGCCGTGTTCGAGTCCTGCCCGATCAGCGAGATGAAGTCGTGCACCCACTTGGGCGGTATGCACGCGATCAGCACGGTCATCATCATCATGCTGAAGTAGGTGACCGCGAAGTAGAACAGGATGCCGATGTGGAGCACGAAGCCGCCCCACACCACGTAGTAGCGGGTCCGTCGAAACACCAGACCGAATGCGAGCGAGAGCTCCAGGATCGTCGTGGCCCAGGCCATGACCACGCTGATCTCGTGAATCCACGGCGTGTAGATCAGCGAGTCGGAGCTGCCGTACCAGAACATGTAGTAGTGCTCCATTCGCTCGCCGCGAAACCAGGCCGGATCGGTCTTGTCGAGCCCGGCCCACAGGTAGATGGCGGCGACCTCGACCGCGAGCACGTCGAGCACCCAGTACGACAGCTGCTCGGGCGGCGGCGCTCGGCCCTCACGCTTGGCCCTGCGCACCTCGAGCGCGCGATCGATCGACAGCGAGCGCCCCGACGGAGCGAGCGCCAGCACCGTGATCACCTGGAACATCTGCACGGGCTGGCGGAACATGTTCATGCCCAGCCACTGCCCGTACCAGAGGTGCAGCACGCCGAAGCTGCAGAACAAGATCGCCGAGGCGATGCGGGTCTTGTAGCCGACCAGCACGAACCAGTTGGACAGGAACACGATCCAGGTCAGCACCAGGATCTCGAGCTCGTTGTCGACCCGGTGACTGACCCACGGCGACGCGTACTCGAAGATGATGTCGAGGCAGGTCAGGATCCGGATCAGCCCGAGCGAGCGTGACGACACCTGCTCGAGGCCAAAGCGCTCGACCTTCTCGCGCGCGAGCTGAAGCCAGCTCACTTGTCGCCTGTCTTGGGCGTGGTTTTGGGCTTGGCTTTGGGCTTGGGTTTGGGCTTGGACTTGCTGATCTTGCAGACGTTGCGCCTG
Organism: Enhygromyxa sp.; assembly: GCA_035538075.1. GTDB lineage: Bacteria > Myxococcota_A > Polyangia > Nannocystales > Nannocystaceae > Plesiocystis. Next base: position 1,356 of record DATLLB010000969.1, on the reverse strand, counting down.
CGTCGCTCGACCGTCTTCCACTCACCCTTCTCGGCGCAGCGCGCCTGCACGCGCACGTCCGGCTGCTTGTCGCCGGCCTTGCGCATGGCCTGGCAGACCCGGCGATACTCGTTCATCAGATCCTTTTTCTGGGTGCGCGCGCGCTTGTCGGGCATCAGCCCGGGACGCTCGAAGCCGAACAGCGTCCAGCGCTCGATCGGCGCGCGGTCGTTGTTCTCGTCGAAGTAACGGACGTCGCAGATACCCTCGCCGCCGCGTGAATAGAGCTGCCAGTGCCACACGAAGAAGCCGCGCTCCTGCTCGAGCACGTTGCCGCGATAGGGCGGGATGTTGGACCACGCGAACATGATCAGCCACCCGCACACGGCAAGCAGGATCTGTGCTCGATGGCGCGCAGGCGAGCGTTTATCGCCGTTTCCACCTTCGACCATCTGATTTCTCTCCCCCGGTCGTGCACCTTCGCTCAGCCGCGACGAGCTTGTCAACGGACGCGTGCGAGTGTGAAGCTTGGCAATACGATCCTGTATCAGTAATCAAGCTTGTCCTTGCAATGACGAGCGGCCAAGCTGAGCGCATGACGAACTGGATTTTCTTCGACACGAGGTTGATCGGCGCGGCGGTGTTGCTCGGTGCGCTCGGCTGCGGAGCGGGAGGCATCGCCGCCGATGGAGGCGAGACGGCGGGTGAGACCGGGGAAGCGGGCGACGGCGATGGTGACGGTGATGGTGATGGTGACGGTGACGGTGATGGTGATGGCGATGGTGACGGCGATGGTGACGGTGACGGCGATCCATCCGCGGACGCCTGCATCGAGGACGGGGCGCTCGTGCGGCCGCTGGCGATCGTCGACTCGGCCGCGGCGCAGGTGCATGTGCTCGAGCCCGGCGGCGCTGAGCTTATCCTGCCCGCGACGCTGCCCGAGGGCGTCGACGCGCCTGCCAACGTGTTCGCGTCCACCCACGCGGACTACATGGCGGTGACCTCCAACTACTCGATCCTCGTGCAGCCCGGTGTCACCGAGCAGGGCTCGCTACTGCGGCTCTACAACTGGCGTACGGGCGCGTTGCTGTGGGAGCGCGAGTTCGTCGATCGTCAGCTCGGGCAGGCGTTCGTGGACGACCAGGCGCGGGTGGTCGCGACGATGGGCTGGAGCGCCATGCCGGAGCCGCCCGCGGGCGTGCTGATCATCGACGGCGAGCTGACCCAGCTGCCGAACTTCGCCCCGTCCGGGCCGCTCGGCAGCAACGACTGGATCGTCGGGCGGGTCGTCGACGATCTCGGCGAGCACCTCGGCGCTGCGCTCTACCAGCCCTTCGCGGAGCAGCTGATCGAGGTCACCGAGTCGTGGGGCACGAG
>DATLLB010000968.1:0-2448 GCA_035538075.1 Enhygromyxa sp. | reverse complement strand
AGCAGCGACACGTTCGGAAACTGCTCGACGCGCGGCTGGCTGCCCACGACATCGACCGCGACGACGCTGCGCTCGCGCAGGATCGCACGACCCTGAATGACCAGCGCGACCCAGCGGCGGATCGAGAAGCGCGCGTCGGCGCTGGGCGAGAGCACGAACTCGAAGCGCTCGGTCTGCCGCGCGTCATCGTTGTTGATCGGCCACGATCCACCGACCCCAAACCCGAAGCTGAAGGCCAGCGGGGGGATCACGTCGACGACCACGGCCGGCTCGAACAGGATCCGCGCCCACGCGACCTTGGTGGTGACGCGACGCGGATCGTCGCCGAGCGAGCCGGGCCCGAAGTAGCCCCACTGGCCCAGGGTCCCGCCGAGCCGCAGCTCGTAGGCGACGCGGGCGAAGCGAGGGTGTCGCGGGCGGAAGTTGGCGGCGAGTTGACCGATCGCGGTGAAGTAGACCGGGTTGGCGAGGTTGTCGGGCGCGCCACCGTAGGCGATCGCCGGACCGCCACCTTGCGCGAGCAGGATGTGGAAGGTCAGCAGCCGCGCGGTCTTGTGCACGCGGCCGAACTCGACCGCGCCGTCGTGCACGGGCGCCGAGCCCTCGAGGTAGCGACGGTCGCCGACCAGGCGAAAGCGCAGCGGATCACAGCTGGCGTGCGGGGCCAGGATGCGCAGCCGCTGCACGTCCGCGACCGCGTAGCGCCGCATGCTGCCGTCGTTGTCGAGCAGCTCGACGTGGCTGATGCGGCTGCCGGGCACGTCGACACGCCAGCTGCTGAGATCGGCGCCCAGATAGATCTGCCCGGGGTCGACGTACTCCGAGAGCGTCTGCCCGGGGCGCTGCACGATCTCGTTCCAGCGCTGATGCGGGTCCTGCTTCTCAAAAGTGACGGCGACCGGCGGCGAGACGTCGACCCACTCTTGCTCCGAGCCGTTGCCGGGGCACAGGTACTGGCACGTGCCGTCGTCGAGCGGCGTGGCCTCGCAGCTGATGCCGCCCTCGAGCGTGGCGGTCGGGCAGGTCCCGGTCGGCCACACGCAGGCGGGCGGCGACCAGACGAACGCGATCTGATTGGGATCGAGGCGCAGCTCGCCCTCCGGCCAGGCGGTGTCCCAGCTGCCGGCGAAGCGCGTCGCCGTCGGCGTCTCACCCTCGACCGGCGGCAGCTCGACCTCGATGCGGCCAAAGCCGGCCGCGCGCGGGACCGCCACCCGCATGCGCGCGCCACCTCGCAGCGGGCCCACGCAGGTGTCGGGATCGAGCTCGATCTCGTTGGCGCGGATCAGCAGGCGTTCGCGATCGGACTCGCGCAGCCGCACGCCCGGCAGCTCGATCTCCACGCCGTGGCAGCGCGGGGCGATCGGCAAGACCACCAGCTCGCTGCGATCGGTCCCCTCTTCGGCCCGGAACGCGCGCGAGTGGGCTTCGTAGTGGCCGCCGAGGCTGCGCGCCGTGACCACGATGCGGCTCAGATCGGCCTGCACGCCGATCGTCGCCACGCCGCCCGCGAGCTTGAGCGACTCGAGCAACGGCGGCGAGCCTTCGAGGTGCTCGAGCATCATCACGAGCACCCGCGGCTCGCGACCGCCGGAGACCGGATCGGGCGCGAGGCTGTCGCTCGTGCACGCGACCCACAGCTGATCGGCGTGCGAGCTCGACAGCGGCAGCTCGACGCGCGGGACACAGGCGCCGTCGGCCTGACAGATCTGCTCGTCCGCGCTGCCGCCCCAGCTCGCGGGATCGAGGATCATCGCGTCGTCGCTCGACTCTTCGTCGCCCGAGGCCGCGCGCAGCAGCTCGGCCAGCGGCTCGCGGGTGCGCGGGCCCTTGCCTTGCGAGACCACGCAGAGGTGGGTCGGCACCTCGCCGACCTCCGGCCGCAGATCGATCGTCACGACGCCGTAGGGCTTGCTCGCGTGGGCGATCGCGGGCGCCAGCGCGAACGCGATCACCATCAGCAAGAGCGAGAGCAGCCGCGCGATCATTGGCACTCCTCGGCGGGCACTGAATGGCACAGCGAGTAGCCGAGACAGTCGCCTGGCGAGAAGCTGCGCCAGCGACCTTTTCGACGCTCGACGCGGCAGTGGTAGCACTGCCCTTCGTGCACGAATTCGCTGCGGCGGTTCTCGGTGCGCGCGAGCAAGGTCAGGTGGTCTTCATGCAGGTGACACCAGTCGTGCCCTTCGGGCTCGATCGGGGGCGCTTCGACGTCCTGCTCGGCGATCGCCTCGAGCTCGGCGCCGGTCTCGGTCTCGCTGCCGGTCTCCGTCTCGCTACCGCCCGCAGGCTCGGGAGCGATGTTCGGCTCGGTCGGCGGAGGCTCCTGCTCCGGCGCTACATCGGCGGCCGGCGGAGGTTCATCCACCTCGGCGCCCGTCTCGGTCGCAACCTGCCCCTGCGCCGCATCAGCCCCGCCGCCGACCGAGCTGCCGAGCGGTGGTTGGT
>DATLLB010000967.1:0-2134 GCA_035538075.1 Enhygromyxa sp. | reverse complement strand
CAATCCCCAGCACTCGCGCGATCCGTCCCCGAAATCTCGCAACTCGCGAGCACCCGGGCTCGCAGCGGCGAATGGCCGTGCTGCTCGAGAAAATGCGAGCGGGCTTCGTCCGCGGCCGCACGCCGACCGAGCCGGCAGAGCAACTCTACGCGCATGGCCTCGCGCTCGGGCGCGAGTGAGCCCGTGGGGAAGCGCTGGCGGTGCATCTCGAGCTTGGCGAGCGCGGCCTCCGGATCATCGGCGCGCAGCTGCTTGGCCGCGCGCACGAGCTCGAGCTCGGCCGCGAGCGTGGAGTCGGGCTCGATCGCTTGGTTATGCGCGGGCGCAGACCGCTGACGATGGGCAACGCCCTCGCTCGACGCTACGGCGGCAGCGGGCTCCGACAGCACAATTTCGCCATCCACTTCGCGGACCTCCACCGCCACCACCGGTTGCGGCGCAGCGTCGCTCGGCAGTGTGCGCGTGGGTGCAGGTTGGTCGCGTGGCGATCCGACCGCCATCGCGCCGAGCTTGATCGTCAACACCCCCGCAGCCGCGAGCCCGAGCGTGGTCCCGACCACCTTGGCCGCCCACGCCATCTGACTGCTCGCGATCGCACCACCATCGCTCGGGATCGACTCGCCGCCCCCGAGCTCGGGCTCGCCCGGATCGCTCGGTCCTTGCGGACCGCCGAGGCGCGTCCGCAATCCAGCCAGGACCTCGGCGCGCGCGGACGCGGGCGGCCCCTCGCGGGCCAACAAGGCCCGGCGCGTCGCTTCATCGAGCTCGACCATGATCACTCCTCTGGCCAATCCCCGCCGCTACCATGTCGGCCGGATCGAATTCGTCGCGCGAGCGCTGCTCGGCCAGCGCGGCTGCGAGCTCGGCCCGCGCCCGACGAAGGCGCGAGTAGACGGTATTGAGCTTGCAACCGAGGGCGTCGGCGATCTCGGGCGCACTGAGACCCTCGAGATAGGCCAGCACATAGACTTCGCGGCGCTCGGGTGCGAGGCCATCGATCGCCTTGGCGACCTGCTCGAGGTGATCGCGATCGGCGACACGCTCGTCGAGCAGCCGCGGCGTCGCCGGCTCGGGCAGCGCCGCCACCTTCCGTGCGTGACGCTCGAGCCCGCGGCGATGATTGGCCGCGACCCGCTTGGCCACACCGAACAACCACGCACGCACCGACGCTCGCTGCTCCCACGCCCCGAAGCGGCGATGGACCACCACGAAGACGTCCTGCGTCGCGTCGTCGAGCGCCGCAACCGGGACACCGAAGCGCCGGAGCAACCGCCACACGAATTCGAAGTGCGCATGGTAGAGCGCCTCGAACTCGGCGGAGAGCGCGGGCTGATCGCGGGCGGGCACTCGAGAGGATCATTACCGGCAGGGCGGCGATCCGTCCCGGGTGATAGACTGCGCGGCGATGCCCCACTCGGACACCTCGCCCGAGGCTGCGGAGATCCTGCGCGAGCGCATGCGTCGGATGACGCCCTCGCAACGGATCGAGGAGGGCGCGCGGCTGTGCAAGTTTGCCCGCCACATGATGCGGGCAGGGATCCGCATGCGGCACCCCGAATACTCCGCCGATCAGGTCGAGATGGCACTCGCGCGCCTGCTCTGGGGCGATGATCTCTACAAGAAGGCACGGCCTGATTGGCCGTTGCTCGAGCCATGACCGACGAGCTGACGGACACACTTCGGGAGATTGTCAGCCGGCTCGAGGCGCGCGGTATCCCTTACATGCTGGTCGGCTCGGTCGCGGCGCTTGCGTACGGTCGCAGTCGATCGACTCAGGACTTTGACGTGGTGATCGAAGCGCGGGCGGGGACACTCCGCGCGCTCTTGCGGTCCCTGCCCGAGGAGCGCTTCTACGCGGCGGAGGAGGCCGCCATGGAGGCGCTCGAGTATGAGACCCAGTTCAACGTGATCGACATGACCACCGGCTGGAAGGTCGATCTGATCCCGCGCAAGCAACGACCGTTCTCCGAGGCCGAGTTCGCTCGCCGGAGGCGTCTCGAGGTGCTGGGCGTGGACATGTTCGTGGCGACCCTCGAGGACACGATCGTGGCCAAGCTCGAGTGGGCGCAAGCCGGCGGTGGTTCGCAGCGGCAGCTCGAGGACGTGCACGAGCTGGTGAAGCTCGGCGGGCGCG
>DATLLB010000966.1:0-6641 GCA_035538075.1 Enhygromyxa sp. | reverse complement strand
CGGGAACTCGTCGTCGCCGATCGGCAGGGTGTTACCCTGCCCGAGCACGCCCGTGCTGCCGCTGCCCCAGCACAACACGTCGCCGCTGTCGTAGAGCGCACAGGTCATGAACCCGAGCGCGAGCCCAACGGCCTTGGTGGTTGGTGGTAGCCCCATGGGGATCGCCGGAACATTGCCCGCCGCGCTGGCCGGCTCGGTGTCGCCGATCGAGTTGGTGTTGCCGTAGCCGAGCTGACCGCTGAAACCACCGCCCCAGCAGCGGATCATGCCGTTGGCCGTGACCACGCAGGTGTGGCCGATGCCGGTCCCGACGTGGAGCACCGCGGCCCCGACCGGCACGTCGCCAGCGGTGGCCGGCGCTTCGTTGTCACCGATCGAGTTGGTGTTGCCGTAGCCAAGCTGACCACCGCCGCCCGAGCCCCAGCAGCGCAGCTTGCCGTCGTTGAGCCGCGCGCAGGTCTGACTGCCGCCCGCGTCGACCTCGAGCGCCGCGCCGCCGATCGGCACGTCGGTGATCGAGACCGGGAATTCGTCGTCGCCGATGTTGTTGGTGTTGCCGTAGCCGAGCTTGCCGCTGCTGCCCTGACCCCAGCAGCGCACCGCCATGTCGGCCATCAGGATGCACGCGTGCGTGTCGCCGACGGTCAGCTGCACGCCGGGCTCGGGCAGCATCACGTCGCCAGCCTGGGCCGGAGTCTCGTCGTCGCCGATGTTGTCGGTGTGGCCGTAGCCGAGCTGGCCGGCGTAGTTCTGACCCCAACAGCGCACGCGCCCGCCCTCGAGCAGCACGCAGCTCTTTTGATACGAGGCGTCGACGAACAGCACCTCGGTGAAGCTGCAGTCGATGTCGCAGCCGTCGCCGTCGACGTCGTTGCCGTCGTCGCAGGCCTCACCGGGCTCGAGGTTGGAGTCGCCGCAGACCGGCGCCGTGCACATCCCGGCCGGCGAGCAGTACAGGCCGTCGTCACAGATGTCCTCCATGCCGACGCAGTCGCAGCCCTCGGTCGTGCAGTCGCCGTCGCCGTCGCCGTCACCGTCACCGTCGCCGTCGCCGTCGCCATCACCGTCGCCGTCACCATCACCGGTCTCGGACGCACCTTCTTCGTTGAGCGGCGGCTCTTCGTCGTTGAAGCACGCGGCGAGCGAGACCGCAAACAGGCTAATCACCAGAGTCGAGGGGAGTTTGATCGAGGTCATGGTCAGGGTACTCCGCTTGGGGGGCAGGCCCCGGAGTGTACCCGTTCGCACGCCGAGTTTTCATGGCAAACGGATCTACTCCAGCACTCGCGCGAGCAGTTCGGCCTCGACCGCCTGGCGATGATCCGAGAGCCCGAGCACGAAGCTGCTGCCGTCCGACTCGGCGATCTCCAGCCGAACCACCGCCCCGCTGACCTGGTCGAGGGTCAGGGTGACGCTGCGGATCACCGCCCGCGCGGCCGAATCTCGCAACGGCATCAGGACCAAGCGCGGCGTCTGTCCGCTGGGGGCTTCAACCCTCGCTTCGGCCATGAGAGTCGAGCCGTCGCCGGGAGCAAAGCTCGCGACCAGATGATCGGCGAGCCAGCGCAGCCCCGGCGACTCGTTGCGCTGCGGCAGCGCGCGGCGAGGCAGAGAAGGATCATTGGGCTGGATGCTCGCGCGGCCGGGCTCGATCCGCGTGGTCGAGCCGGTCGCCGCGTCGTCACGCAGCACCAAGGTCGCTGGCGCGACGAAGGCCAGCGCGCCCGAGCCCGCCAGCGGCTCGAGCAGCAGCGGCGAGCTGCGGCTCGAGGTGTAGCGCGCCAGCAGGTTGCTCGACTTGCGGGCGAACGAGGCCCACAGCTCCAGCCGTGCGGCGAGCCTGCGCTGCTCTCGAGTCTCGGGCGGCGCCGCGAAGCCGACCAGCGAAGCGCCGACCAACCCGAGCCCACAGCCCGCAAGGATCAACGCGCGACGGCTGATCTCAGGCATCGCCGCCGCCCTTCTCCGCGCTCGTTCGCGGTCGCCGACGCAGCTTCTCGAACAGCATCGCCAGCCCCGGCGTCGCAAACAGCCCGAGCCCGCACGCCAGCGCGCTGCCCATCGCCAACGCGAGCCCGAGCTCGCGCCACACCGGCTGCGCCGAGGTCAGCAGCACCACGCCGATCACCACCTGGCAGCCGCCGCTCAGCAGCTGCCCGCGCGCGACGATCGGCTGCCCGAGGCTCACCGCCCGACACGCTCGCCCACCTGCGACGGCCGCCGCCGCGCCGACCACCATCAAGATCGGCAGCAGGTGCGGACCGACGCTCTGGTCGAGCAGCGAGAGCCCAAACAGCACGCCGCACTCGCTCGCAACCGCCACCAACGCGACCGACACCGCGATCCCGAGGCTGCCGGTCCCGAGCCAGACCAAGAACGCGCTGAGCCACAGCCCCGCGAGCATCGCCAGGCCCAGGCGATCATCGAACTCGCGCTGATCGACCATCGCCGCGATCGCGGGCCCACGCAGGCGCGGCAGCTCGGCCATGCGCTCGTCCGTGAGCGGGATGGAGGGCAGCCCCTCGCGTCCACGCAGCTCCACGCGCGAGCGCAGTACGTCGTCGTGCATGTAGCCGGCGATCCACGGCCCGAGCGGTCCATCCAGGGCCGCCTGCGCGCTGGGGAGATCCTCGATGTCCGTCGCCCCGCGCACGAATTCACCGAACGCCTCGGCGCGCAGACCTTGATCGGTGAGCAGCAGCTCGAGCGCCTCCATGCGCTCGCCGAGCTTCAGCTGCTGCAGCGCCCGCTTGCGCGCGAGCAGCTCCTCGTGCGGCAGCACGAAGCTGCCCGGCGAGTCGATGCGCCGCGCCTCGACCGGGACCAGCTGCGCGAGCGTGGCCACGTCGCTCGCCGCCGCGTCGAGAGCCGCAGCCTCGGGCGTCTCGAACTTCTTCGGATCGTGCTCGGCCGAGCTGTGCGCCTCGACGATCATCGTCGGATCGAAGAAGTGCTCAATCAGCTCGCGCTCGAGCGTCGCGGCCTCGCTGACCGCGGTCGGCAGCCGCGTGCCCGGCCGGTAGCGCAGCTGCTGGTTGGCCCACGCGCCCGCGGCCGTCAGCGCCACACAGATCCCGACCGCCAGCACCGGCATCGGCGCGAGCCGAAAGCCCGGCCGCCGCCACTCGAAGTCCCCACGCGACAGCTCGAGCAAGCTCGGCAGCACCACCCGCATCACGCCCGCGCTCAGCAGGAACACTGCCGGCCAGATCAGCGCCCAGCGCTGCCACAGCGGATACGGCGTGAGCAGCAGCGGCAGCAAGGCTCCGGCCGTGATCAACAGCGACGCCCAGCCACCCACGCCGATCCGCTGCAGTCGCAGCGCGGCGTCGCAGGCGAACCCGAGCAGCACCAACAACAGCGCCGCCGAGCCCAGCTCGACCCCACCCCCGAGCCCGCCGTCGATCAGCTTCAGCTCGACGATCGCGAACATCGAGATCACCCACACCGACGCCAGACACAGCGCCAGCGCCAGCACGGGGATCAGCCGTCGCATCACCAGCGACAGCAGCAACACCAGCGCCGCGAACCCGGCGATCGTCACCGTCGGTCCGTCGCCCCAGCGCTGGTCCGCGCCCGCCAGCTGCTGCGCTGTCGCGGCCTCGATCACGCCCGGATCGATCAGCGCGACCTCGACCGGCAGCTGCTGCACCGCCGAGCGCAGCGCGAGCAGCAGCTCCTCGGGCGATCGATCCGAGCGCAGCGCGATCAGGACCCGATCCCCGCTGGCTGCGAGCAGATCGCCGCTCGGGCTCACCTGCGGATCATCGCTGCCGGGGATCTCCGCGACGTGCCCCAGACGCCCAACCTCGGCCTTGGTCAGCTCGCGGATCCCGAGCGGATCGCGACGCGGCTGCTCGCCCGAGACCGAGAACAGCGGGCTCGACAGCCGCGCCTCCAGCCCCTGGACCTCGGCCAGCATGCTCGCGTCCGAGAGCCGCGCGGCCAGGCTCTCGTGAGTCTCGATCGGCAGCAGGTAGAGCGCATGCGCGTCGAGCCAGCGGTTGATCTCGGCCTTCGGTGGCGCGAGCGGGATGCGTTGCTCGCCGAGCGCCTCCTCGATGGCCGACGCGGCGTCGGCCAGCACCGCGCTCGCGTCGAGCTCGGTCGCGTCCGGCGGAGCGCTCGCAGGATCGACCGGCGAGGCAGCAGCGAGCGCCTCCGGATCGACCCGCACCAGCGCGAGCGGCTGCCCCCGAGCCGCACGATGCTGCACGGGCACCAAGCCCTCGCGCGCGCCCGACCAGATCGACGAAGCCCCGATCAGCCCGATCAGCGCCCAGATCGTCAGCCCCGCCCAGATCGCCAGCACCGCCAACGCAGCCGGACGCGGCAGCGGACCGAGGCGCTCGAGCTTGCGCTTGCGATCCTCTCGCTGCCCGGCGGTCACTGCAGGCGACCTTAGCAGTCCACAGATCGCGAGCCCACAACTGTATATAACCCCCTCGGCATGAGCAGCCTCCCTCTCAACCCCGCCCAGCGCGCAGGCGTCGAGCATCGCGGCGGGCCGTTGTTGCTGCTCGCCGGAGCCGGCACCGGCAAGACGCGAGTGATCACGCACCGCGTCGCCGCGCTGATCGACGAGGGCGTCCCGGCGTGGCGCATCCTCGCCGTCACCTTTACCAACAAGGCGGCCGGAGAGATGCGCGAGCGCATCGCCGGACTGCTCGGGATGGAGCTCGACGAGCTGCGCCGCAATGGCCCGTGGATAGGCACCTTCCACTCGATCTGCGCCCGGATCCTCCGGCGCCACGGCGAGGACGTCGGGCTCTCGCGCAACTTTGCGATCTACGACACCGACGACCAGAAGAGCCTGATGCGCAAGGTCTTGAAGGTGCTCGACATCGATCCGCGCCTGCTCTCGCCCGGCGCCGTGCTGGGCACGATCGACACCGCCAAGAACCACGGCATCCCGCGCTCGCAGATCGATCGTCTCGGCCTCGGCGAGCCGATGCTGACCTGGACACGCCGCGCGTGGGAGCTCTATGAAGATCAATGCCGCAGCGCCGACGCGGCCGATTTTGGCGATCTGCTCACGCTGACCGTCGAGCTGCTGCGCAAGGCCGCCAACAAGGTGCGCGCCGCCGAAGCCGAGCCCGAGCAGCCCGGCGCCAAGCGAGTCAAGCTCCGCACGGATCGTGCGCCCGGGACCAGCGAAGGCGCGGTCGATCCCGTGGTCGGCCTCCGCCGTCGCTTCCTGCACGTGGTCGTCGACGAGTATCAGGACACCAACCCCGTGCAGGCCGAGCTCGTCGATCTGCTGTGCGGCGAGCAGGCCGAATTGTGCGTGGTCGGAGACGACGATCAGGCCATCTATGGCTGGCGCGGCGCCGACGTGGGGCAGATCCTGAAATTCCCCGAGCGTCACCCCGGCTGCGAGGTCATCCGCCTCGAGCAGAATTATCGCAGCACCACGCTGATCCTCGACTGTGCAAACTCGGTCATTCGCCAGGGCACCCGTCGGCACGAGAAGCACCTGTGGAGCGAGCTCGGCCCCGGCTTGCCGATCGAGCTGCACGGCTTTGGTGACGAGCGCGAGGAGGCCCGCTTCGTCGCCCGCACCGTGCAGCGAGCGATCGACGAAGGCGAGAGCCCGTCCGAGATCGCCGTCTTCTATCGCACGCACGCGCAGTCACGTCCGCTCGAAGAGGCCATGCGCCTGCATGGGGTCCGCTACCGCATGCTCGGCGGCATCCGCTTCTACGATCGCCGCGAGATCAAGGATCTGGTCGCCTACCTGCGCCTGATCAGCAACCCCGCGTCCGACCTCGACTGCCTGCGCGTCATCAACGTGCCGCCGCGCAAGATCGGCGCCAAGACGATCGAGCGGCTGTCGAGCTGGGCGCTGACCAACCAGACCTCGCTCTACGCCGCGACTGGCCCCACGTCGGAGCACGGCGGCGCCGCGGGCCTCGGCAAGGGTGCTGCGCGAGCCGTGCGGGGCTTTCATGACGTCGTCGAGGAATTGCGCATCGACTCCGAGAAGCTCGAGCACCACCAGATCGCCGCGCTGGTGCTCGACCGGACCGGCTACCTGGACTCGCTCGAGCATGAGCTCGATGGCGACGTGCGAGTCGAGAACCTCAACGAATTCATCGGCGCGCTCGAACAGTTCGTGCACGAGCAGCCCGACGCGAGCCTCGCCGAGTACCTCGAGCAGATCTCGCTCGCGACCGACGCCGACGACGGCAACGTCGACGACGCGATCATCATGATGACCGTGCACTCGGCCAAGGGCCTCGAGTTCGATCGCGTGATCCTGACCGGCATGGAGGAGGGCGTGTTCCCGCACGTGCGCTCGCTCGACGGCGATCCCGAGGCGCTCGAGGAGGAGCGTCGGCTCGCCTACGTCGCGCTCACGCGCGCACGCAGGCAGCTCGCGCTCAGCTACGTGCAGGAGCGCTTCTTGTGGGGCAACACCCACGTCAACGAGCCCTCGGCGTTCCTGCGCGCGCTGCCGGAGCAGGCGATCACCCGGCACGGCCGCGCGACCGTCCGCAAGCCGGCGCGCAGGCCCGAGCCTGCGCGCCGCGAGCCGAGGTGGAACGACGACATCGAGCTCGAGCCCGAGTATCGCAACACCAGCAAGTCGTCGTCATCGTCCAAGCGGCGTGACGACGACGAGCCCAGCTGGGACGGCG
>DATLLB010000965.1:0-5249 GCA_035538075.1 Enhygromyxa sp. | reverse complement strand
GGGATGGAGATGGCGACGGAGACGGGGATGGAGATGGCGACGGAGACGGCGATGGCGACGGAGACGGCGATGGGGACGGCGACGGAGACGGCGATGGCGATGGCGACGGCGACGGCGATGGTGATGGGGATGGCGACGGCGACGGCGACGGCGATCCGCTGACCTTCGACGCCTGCGGCTTCCCGAACGACGGCCCGTGGGTGGAGATCGAGTACTGGCAGCTCGGCTCGGTCAGCTCCCCAAGCTGGGAATTCTCCGACACGCCAGGCTGGGGCGAGGCGCAGTGGGCTTGGGGCCAAGAGTCGTGGCCAGAGATCTACGAGTTCGGCGGCAACAGCATGAGCAACGATCCGATCGGCATCGTCGCGTCGATCTCCGGCACCTGGCAAATCATGATGGGCCTGACCGACCTGATCGACTACGACCACGCGACCGTGTGCATCGAAGGCCGCAGCATCTCGGTCGGCTCGCAGGCGATCATGGACGTCTACAACCCGCTCAACGACTGCGGTGTCGGAGACGTCCCGATCTCGCACTCCTGGGAGGTGCACAAGGTCGGCGTCGATCTCGGAGATTGCCTGGTCCCCGGCGCGGGCACGCAGGCGGTGCGCATCGATCCGTGGGGTGGCAGCGGCGTGGTCGGGCTCAAGCGCGTGCGCGTGACCCTGCACGGCGCCGTCTATTGATCAGCGCCCGCGCCCGCCGCTCGCTGCTTCGCCTTCGGTCTTGCTGGCGATCTGCGTGAGCGCACCCTTGCCACGCTCGTCGGCGCAGAAGCTCGCCCACGCCTCGGTGCTGTCGAGCACCGGCATCGCACCGTCGAGCCCGAGCCTCGTCTGCAGCTCGCGTCGCTGATCCTCGCTCAGGTGCGAGACGTGCCCCATGAAGCCCTGACCGAGCACGCGTCGGCACGCGCCGCAGGTCACGTGCTCGATGTAGAGCTCGTCGCCGCGGGTGGCGATCAACAAGCGGGTCTGCTTGCTCGCGTCAGGGCCCTCCGCGTTGAAGATGATCACCACATCGTCGGGCACCTTCAGCGTGTCGACGGGCACCCAGCTGCCGGCCAGCTTGCCGGCTTGCGTGCAGTAGTTGGCGAGCGCGTTGCCCTGCTCGCTCGGACACGCGGGCAGCTGATCGGCAGGCATGGCGCGCGCGACCGGGGACTGCTCGTTCGGATCCGGCTCGGGCTCGCCCGGATCGGTGTCGCTCCAGTCGGGCTCCGGCTCGCCGCTCGGTGCGGCGTCGGTGTTGGGCTTGGGCGTGTCGGCGTCGCCCTTCGTGGTCGTCGTCGTGCAGGCGATCGACAGCGAGCAGAAGGCGAGCAGGGCAGGGAGCACGCGGCGGGTCATCGACCCGAGCGTAGCCCGGATGCGCCTAAAAAAGTCCGCGGACGCGCTCGAACAGCCGGCCAAAACCACCCGCGGCGCTGCGTTCGTTGGCGCTGCCGCGGACCGGCGTCGACTCGAACTCGGCCTCGACCGGCTCGTTGCGCGCGCCGTAGAGCACCAGCCCCACACCGGTCGCGAACTTCGGATCCTGGATCACGCTCGCGAACCCACCTTCGGTCAGCCCGAGCTCGCGCCCGTTGCCGTCGGCGTAGACCGGCGAGCCGAGCCGCACCGGCATCTGGAAGATGTCCTCGGCGATCTCCTGCATGCCCAGCATCTGCGCGGCGCCGCCGGTCAGGACCACGCCCGAGGCCGCAGCCTCGAGGAAGCCCGAGCCGATCAGCTCCTGGCGCGCGAGCTCGAGGATCTCCTCGACGCGCGGCTCGATGATCTCGGCCAGGAACTTGCGGCTGAACTCGCGCGGCGGTCGGGGCCCGACGCCGGGCACCTGAATGATCTCGTCGCGCTCGAGCAACGAGACCAGCGCGCAGCCGTGCTGACGCTTGATCTGCTCGGACTCGCTGACCGAGGTCCGCAGTCCGTGCGCGATGTCCTGCGTGACGCGGTGGCCGCCCATCACGATCACCGACGTATAGATGTTCGAGCCCTCGGAGTAGATCGCGAGGTCGGTGGTGCCGCCGCCCATGTCGATCAACACGACGCCGAGGTCGCGCTCGTCGTCATGCAGCACCGCGTTGGCCGAGGCGATCGGCTCGAGCACGACCTCGACGACGTCGAGCCCGGCGCGGTTGCAGCACTTCACGATGTTCTGCACCGAGGTCAGCGCGGCCGTGATGATGTGCGCGCGCACTTCCATGCGGACGCCGCTCATGCCGATCGGATCCCGGATCTGGCCCTGGCCATCGATCATGTACTCGAGCGGGACCGTGTGGATGATCTGCCGATCGAGCGGGATGTTGACGGCCTTGGCCTGCTCGATCACGCGGGCCACGTCGGCCTCGGTGACCTCGCGGTTGCGCATGCTGACCTGGCCGAGGCTGGTGAACCCACGGATGTGGCCGCCGGCGATGCCGACGTAGACCGACTGCACGTCGACCGCCGCCATCTGCTCGGCCTCCTGAATGGCCGCGGCGATGCTGTTGGTGGTCGCCTCGATGTTGACGACCACGCCCTGGCGCAGGCCCTCCGAGGGGCTGGTCCCGACGCCGATCACGTCGATGCCCGACGAGGTCACCTCACCGATCACCGCGGCGACCTTGGTGGTGCCGATGTCGAGGCCGACGATCACTTCTCCGACTTGAGCCATGGTGCTGTCCTACTCGTAGCGGGGGATTCGGTTGCGCCGTCCAGCTGGACGCGTTTCTGGCCGTGCGGGCGTGGACGCCTCGGCGACGGCCTCGGAATCTTCTTGATCGGTCTGCTCGCTCGCGGCCTGAGCGAGCAGCACGGCTTCGTCGTGCGCGTCGGCGAAGCGGGCGACCACGCGATCGCGGCGATCAGGCTTGCTCTCGTGATCGAGGTGCACGACCGCGAGTCGATCGGCGCGCTCGCCCAACGCGGCACGCAGCGCGTCCCAGCGATCGAGCCGGGCCGCGAATTCGTCACGACCGAGCCGCAGCTGGGTGCCGGCCTCGGCGGTGTAGAGCGTGATCGCCCCGTCTTCGTCGAGGTGGATCTCGCTCAGCCGCGGGCGCTGCTTGGACTGGTAGAGCCGCAGCAGCGCCAGCGCCTCGTTGATCTTCGTGACCGCGCCATCGCGGTCGTCGGCCAGCTGCTTGCGATCGATCCCGGTGATGACCGGCAGCTCGCCCCGCTCGCCGTGCTCGACCGGCTTGAACGGCTCGCCCTCGCCGTTGACCAGGTAGAAGCGCTCGGCCAGCACGATCGCCTCGGGCGTGTGCTCGACGATCGCGATCTCGAGCGTGTCGGGCAGGTTGCGGGTCACGGTCGCCTGCGCGACCCAGGGGTGCGCCGCGATGCGCTCGCTCAGCGCGGGCAGATCGCAGGCGAGGATGTTGGTGCCGGGCTCGATCGCCAGCAGCTCGCGCAGCTGCTCGTCGTCGACGTGCGGCGTGGCCTCGTAGATGAAGTGCTGGACCTCGAAGCGCGGCGAGGTCGTGGCGTACTCGTAGACCTCGCGGCCGCCGACCAACAGCGCCCAGGCCACCGCCATGACCGAGCCGATCTTGAGCGCCGCGATCCCGACGCGACGCGGCCACTCGCGCGGCGGCTCGGCCTCACCGATCGGCTTGACCGAGCTCTCGGTCGCGCTGCGCTCGGCCTTGATCCGCTTGTGCTCGGCCCAACGCTCACGCAGCCGCGCGAGCAGACTGGCCGCAGCGCGCTGCTGTGGACGAGTCGCTCGCGCGCTCCGCCGCCGCGGCGCCCGCTTGGCGTTGCCGCGAGCCGCCGCCTTGCGAGGGGCGGTCGCATGCTGCTTGCGGCGCTGACGGGCGGGGCTTGGGGCGGTCACTGGGTGCTCCTGCGGCCGCCGACGACCTCGCAGACGAGGCGAATCGGGCCGCCCATCTGCGATATCCGGCTCCCCCCAAAATCCCAAAAAACCTGCGCGCCATGGTGCCCGCCCATCCTGTGCGCCTGCGCAGCAATTCAGCCACGGGCAGCGTGAAGCCAGTTGCGGTCTATCCACCGGGTCCTCGCTTCGCTACACCGGGCCCATGCCGGACCAAGCCGCACCTCCGAGCTGGGACGCCATCCGAGCCAAGTTCCCGATCGCCGATCGCAAGGTCCCGCTGATCGACGGGAGCGAGGCCACGCTGCTCTACCTCGATCACGCGGCCAGCACCCACAGCCCCTCGTGCGTGCTCGAGCGCTACACCCGGTTCATGACCGAGGAGTACGCCAACATCCACCGCGGCACGCACCTGCTCTCGCGCGCGGCCACGCGGTCGTTCGATGAGTGCTACGAGACCGTCGCGCGGTTCATCGGCGGCGATCTCGACAGCGGCGCGATCGTGTTCCTCGGCAACACCACGCAGGCGATCGATCTGGTCGCGCACGTGGTCGATCCGCTGCCCGGCAAGGTGCTGGTCACCGAGCTCGAGCATCACTCCAACGATCTGCCGTACCGCAAGCGCGGCCCGCTGCTGCGCGCGCGGGTCGACGCCGAAGGCCGGCTCGACATGGACCACGTCCGCGATCTGTTGCGCAGCAATTTGGTCAAGCTGGTCGCGGTGACCGGGGCCAGCAACGTGACCGGCTGGATGCCCGACATCCACGCGCTCGCCCGCCTCGCGCACGAGCACGGGGCCTTGATCGCCTGCGACTGCGCGCAGCTGCTCGCGCACAAGAAGATCGACGTGCGCGACGTCGACGATCCCGAGCACCTCGACTTCGTCGCCGCAGCCGGACACAAGGCCTACGCGCCGTTCGGCTCTTCCTTCTTGTATGGCCCGCGGTGGTTGCTGGACGACGCGCCGCCCTACTTGCCCGGTGGCGGCACGGCCAGCCGTGTCTCGGCGCGCCGCGTCGAGTTCGTCGGCACGCCCGATCGCCACCAGGGCGGCACGCCCAACATCGGCGGCGTGATCGCGATGGCCGAGTCGCTGCGCTTCCTGGCTCGGGTCGGCATGGATCGCGTCCGCGAGCACGAGCGCGAGCTGACCTCCGCGGCGATGAACGCGATGCGGGCGATCGACGGCGTGACCCTCTACGGTCCGCCCGAGCCCGACGAGCGGCTCGGCGTGATCTCGTTCAACGTCGAGGGCGTCTCCGATCTGCTCGCCGCCGCAGTGCTCAGCGAGGAGCGCGGCATCGCCTGTCGCAACGGCCGCTTCTGCGCGCACATCTACGCCGATCGCCTGCTCGCCGCGCAGCGAGGGCACTCGGCCGAGCACGGGGCCACGCCCGGCGCGGTGCGGGCGTGGCCCCGTGCTCGGC
>DATLLB010000964.1:0-13390 GCA_035538075.1 Enhygromyxa sp. | reverse complement strand
AACCCGACACCCGCGGCCACGCACGCCAGCGAGCTCAACCAAGCGGCGTATGATTGGGCGGGCCGTGTGTATGTCACCGCGATGTTACTCGCGAGCGCCGTGGCCGTGATACACGAGCGCGATGAAGCGTCTCTCGTTCCTGTTGTTCACGCTCTGCTTCCCGCTCTTTGTCGCCTGTGATGTCGAGGACGAGAGCGCGCCTGACGACCTCGACCAGCGGACCACCCGAGCTCCGTGGGCCAACGTGCACATCTCCGCCACCGGGAATCTGACGCCAGCGGGCAGGATCAGCCTCTCGGGCGGCTGGGGAACCGGCACATCGTATTGCAGCGTCGGCCCCTCGCTGCTCTCGGTCCCGTCGAACTACAGCGACTACGCCATGTG
Organism: Enhygromyxa sp.; assembly: GCA_035538075.1. Taxonomy (GTDB): domain Bacteria; phylum Myxococcota_A; class Polyangia; order Nannocystales; family Nannocystaceae; genus Plesiocystis. The sequence continues at coordinate 13,006 of DATLLB010000964.1, read as the reverse complement.
GAACTCGATGGGGAACGGTTGCGGCATCTCGCACAGCTCGGCATACGGGGTCGTCACTGCGACCTGCGAGGTCCTGACGCAGCCCGGTCGCGAAGTGAACGAATTTGTCATCTCTGGTTCGCTGCAGACCACCTATCACGCCTGCGCTCCAGGCTCGACGACGTGTAGCGTCGGGTTCAGCTCACACGACTATGCGCCCAACGGCGGATGGGTTGATGTCGAGTGTGAATTCACGGACTGAGCCCTGCCAGCTGGGGTCAGGCTTCGGCCCGCGTCACTTTCCGAGGGCTGTATCAGTGCGCTGAAACCCGTAGATCGTCGTGGAGCTGAACCGTTGGCCCGGACGCAGCACCGTGGTTGGAAAAGCAGGCTTGTTCGGGGAATCTGGAAAGTGCTGCGTCTCCAAGCAAAAGCCCGTGTGTTGGGCGTGCACCATGCCGCCAATTCCGGAGCGCTTCCCATCCAGGCGATTGCCCGTGTAGAGCTGAACGCCAGGTTCGGTCGTGGTGACCTCCATGACTCGGCCGGATTTGGGCTCCTCGACGCGAGCACAAAACGCCAGCTTGCCCCCGCCCGAGCGCAGCACGAAGTTGTGGTCGTAGCCCTGGGCGAAGGCCATGGTTTCGGCAATGCGCGCGCCAATTGGCCGTGGGATGGTGAAATCCAGCCCTGTGCCCTCGACCGGTGTCAGCTCGCCGGTCGGAATCAAGTCGGCATCCACTGCGGTGTAGCGGTCGGCGTCGATCTCGAGGACATGGTCCAGCACGCTGCCGCCACCCGCGAGGTTGAAGTAGGAGTGATTGGTCAGGTTGATCACCGTCGGCACGTCGGTGGTCGCGTCGTAGTCAATCCTCAACTGGTTATCGCTCGTCAGCGTGTATGTGACTTTCACGGCCAGTGTGCCGGGATAGCCCTCCTCGCCATCCGGGCTGGTTCGCGTCAGCTCCAGCGCGTCCGGCTTGGTCGTAGCGCTCCAGAGCTTCTTGTCAAATCCCTCGCACCCACCGTGCAGGTGATTCGTGCCGTCGTTCTTGGCCAGCGTGTGCTCCTGGCCGTCGAGGGTGAAGCGTCCGTTGGCGATGCGATTGGCGTAGCGACCAATGATGGCGCCGAAGTAGGGGTGGCCCTCGACGTATTCCTCGAGCTTGTCGAACCCGAGCACGACATTCGATGGCTTGCCGGCGCGGTCGGGTACCCACAGCTCGGTGATGATTCCACCGAACTGCATGATCTCGACCCTCATGCCCCGCTCGTTGGACAGGGTGAACAGCTTGACCACCGTGCCGTCGGGCAGGGTTCCAAATGGCTTGTCCTCGACGGCCATGGGGGAGACCTTAGCGGCGCGGTGGTGGTAGGACATCCCAGAACGCGCGAAAGAATTTCGGTGGCGCGCGAGCCGATCGGTCCGGTCAGCGCCGAGCGAGCGCGAGCCGCCGCACCGCTTCGTCGATCTCCGCCTCGTCGAGCCCCGCAAACCCGAGCCGCAGCGCATGCACGCGCCCGCGGCCGCACCAGTAGCGACTCCCGGGGCTCACGACCACGCGCCGCGCAAGCCCACGCTCGGCCCACGCGTCGGTGTCATCGCCCTGCGCCGCGCGAGCCCACAGGGCCATGCCGCCGCGCGGTACATCGATCTCGAACGCGCCCGGCAGCCGTCGATCGAGCGAATCGAGCAGGGCCTCGCGGCGCCGCGCGTAGATCCTCCGCACGCGCCCAATGTGCCGCTGGACCTCGCCGTCTTCGAACAGTTCGGCGACGGCGGCCTCGGTGGTGAGGTCGCCTTGGCGATCGATGATCGTCCGCCACCGCAGCGCTCGCTCGATCACGCTGGCGCCCGCGACCAGGAAACCCATGCGCAAGCCGGGGGCCAGCACCTTCGACAATGTGCCGACGTAGATGACGGAGCCGGCGTCGTCCATGTGGGCGAGCGGGAGCACCGGGCTGCCTTGATAGTGGACCTCGTGATCGTAGTCGTCTTCGAGGATCGCAAAGCCGTGCTGTCGAGCGAGCGCGAGCAGCTCGAGGCGGCGGGCGGCGGACAATGTGGCGAGCGTGGGGAATTGATGGTGTGGCGTGACATAGACGGCTCGCAGGCTGCGGCGCTCGGCGAGGCGAGCGAGCGCTGCGGTGTCGAGGCCGTCACGATCGACGGCGACCGGAATGAGCTCGGCACCAGCGGCTCGCAGCGCGTCCCAGGCGGGCGGGTAGCCGAAGGCCTCGACGGCCACGAGCTCGCCTGGGCGGATCAGCACGCGCGCGGCCAGATAGAGGGCCATCTGGGCGCCGCGGGTGACGATCAGATCGTCCTTGCCGAGCGAGAGACCGCGGGTGGCGGCGAGCATGATCGCGAGTTGCTCACGCAGCTGCGGGTGGCCGGCTGGATCGCCGTAGGCGAGCAAGCGGACGCCGCCGCGGCGGAGCGCTCGACGATGGGCGCGGGCCAGGGCGACGTCGGGGATCAGGCGTAGATCCGGGAGGCCACCTGCGAGTCGCAACAATCCTGGGACGTCGGGCTCGGGCGAGTCGGGCCAGCGAGCGATCGAGCAAGGCGCGAGCGCGAACGGAGTCTTGGCGCGACGCTGCTTGCTCGCGCGGCTGGAGGTGGCGCTCGGCAGCTCGGCCGCGACGGCGGTACCGGAGCCCGGGCGCGTGCTCAGCCAGCCTTCGGCGATCAATTCGTTGAACGCGGTCAGCACGGTGTTGCGGTGGACGCCGAGCGCCTGCGCGACGCTGCGGGTGCCGGGCAGACGATCGCCGGGCGCGAGTCGGCCCGAACGGATCTCGCGGACCACGGCGTCGACGATCTGCGCGTAGAGGGGCTTGTCGGCGTGGGGATCGATGTCGAGCGCAGGGGACCAGGGCATCGGCGAGGCTCCAAACTGGTCTGTTGATTTTATACGAACCGGCACTGATGAACAGACCGGTAATCGGCCATGGTTCGCGCCATGCGAAGCAATCGGTTCCCCTGGCCGCGCGAGCGGGCGCTGGCTCTGCTCGCGCGCGCGGACACGGCTCACTTTGCGTTGATCGACGAGGATGGCGGGCCGATCCTGCGATGCCTGCACACGGTGCTCGACGAGGACGCGCTGTGCTTTCACGCGAGTCGGCAGGGCGCGAAGATGCGTGGGGTCGGGCATACGGCGGTGGCGTCGGTCGAGCGCACGCTCGCGGTGGTGCCGAGCTATGCGGTCGATCCGGAGCGAGCGTGTCCGGCGACGACTTGGTATCAGAGCGTGCAAGTCCGCGGCACGCTGATGCGCGTGGAGGATCCGCGGCGCAAGGCGAGGGTGCTGCAGGCGTTGATGGAGCGGCTGCAAGGCGAGGGTGGGTACGTGCCGATCTCGGCCGATCATGCGCTGTACGAGCGCGCGATCGCAGGCGTCGAGGTGCTCGCGCTGCCGCTCGAGGAGGTCTCGGGGCGCGCGAAGCTTGGGCAGAATCGCAGCGACGAGCAGGTGATCCGGGCGCTGGAGTGTCTGTGGCGACGTGGCGATCCGGGGGTGGATGGGGCGATTGAATTGATCCTGGCGGAGCGGCCGGAGATCGGGCTGCCGGGGTTTCTGCGTGGGCCGGCGGGGACGCGGCTGTGCTGTCGGCCGCAGGCGAGCGACGTGGCGAGCGCGGTGGCGTTGGTCGAGCGCGAATATTGGAATGTGACGACCGCACGCGAGACGCTGGTGCGTGCGCACGAGCGGGCGCCGATCTGGGTTGGCGCACGCGATGGCGACGGCCAATTGATCGCGACGGCGCGAGCGAGCAGCGATGGGGGCAAGCACGCGTGGATCTACGACGTCGCGGTGGACTCGGCGTGGCGCGGACGTGGAGTTGGCGGCGCGGTGCTCGGGCTGTTGCTGGATCACCCGCAGCTCCGCGAGGTTCGGCATGTGCACCTGCAGACCAAGGACGCCGGTGGCTTCTATGCGAAGTTTGGCTTCGCGCCGCTTCCGCCCGGGGCCAATCCTCGCTGGTTTCGGACCAATACGGGTTGACCCTCACGCGACGTGAGGGCGTAGGCTGTCGAGGTGACCGGGGCACACTATCGCGTCAGCGCGGTCGCACGCTTGACCGGCGTGACGGTTCGCGCGCTGCATCACTACGACGAGATCGGGCTGCTGGTGCCGTCGCGGCGCTCGGGCAAGGGGTATCGGCTGTACACCGACGACGATCTGCTGCGGCTGCAGCAGATCGTGATCGGGCGCGCGCTGGGCATGTCGCTCGAGCGCATTCGTCGATCGCTCGATGACCCGAATTTCGAGCTGCGCGAGGCGCTGGCCGAGCAGCGGGCGCTGCTGGTCGAGCGCTTCGAGCAGACCGAGAAGATGATCCGCAGCATCGACGCGGCCCTGGCCGCGCTCGATGAAAAACAGGAGCGAGAGATGGACGCGAAGCAGATGTTCGACGGGTTCGATCCAGCACAGTACGAGGACGAGGCGCGAGCGCGATGGGGCTCGACCGAGGCGTACGCGGAGTCGCAGCGGCGGACCAGCAAGTATGGGCCGGAGGACTGGGCGCGCATGCAGGCCGAAGCGGAGGCGATCGTGAGCGCGTTCGCAGAGGCGCTGCGGGCCGGGGTCGCGGCCGAGGACGCGCAGGCGATCGCGCTGGCCGAGCGCCATCGCCTGCACATCGATCGCTGGTTCTACGCGTGCGATCGCGCGATGCATGCTCGCCTCGCGGAGCTGTACGTCGGCGACGAGCGCTTCGCCGCGTCCTTCGATCGGCACGGCGAAGGGGTCGCCCTCTATGTGGCGGCAGCGATACGGGCCAACGCGGCGCGGGCCAACGCGGGGTGATCAGCCGACCGGATCACAGACGCCGCCATTTTCGATCTGAGCGTTGGTGCGGAACGTGTTGAGCTCCAGCCAGTGCTTGGGCTCCCACTGCGGGATGGTCCCGTCCTCACGCACGTTGGTCACGTGGTAGGTGTGCTGATTCCAGATGCGACGGGCCTGAATCCAGCGGCTCTGCGCGTCCTCGAGCACCTGCACGGTCGGGTAGGGATTCAGCTCGCCGCTGTAGACGTACGGGTGGCTGGAGCCGACGATGATCTCGGCGGAGCCGTCATTGTCGACATCGGCGACGACCGGGTACTCGATCACCGTCGCGCTGCTGCGAGGCTGCTGGACCACGGGCACGCCGCCCGGCTCGAACGCCCAGATGAAGTTCTCGTCGCCGTACATGGCCTCGGCGCCGTTGTCCCCGAGGAAGTCGAACGCGGTGCTGCCGGCCGAGCCGCTGGAGTCCTGCACGGGGATGTTCCAGATGACGGTGCCCTGCTGATCGTAGATGGTGAAGTAGGCTCCGGCCCCGACCGCGAAGTCGGCGATGTCGTCGCCGTTCATGTCGTGTACGGCCGGCGGGCGTCGGTAGTCGTAATTGCCGATTGGCTTCATGCCGCTGAATTTGACGGTGCCGTCGTGCTCGAGGATCGAGAGGCCGACGTCGGAGCTGATGACGATCTCGGGATCGTCGTCGTCGTCCATGTTGGCGACGGCGGTGAAGCCCACGCCGAGCTGGCCGCTGTCGTAGTAGACCGAGCCGTCGTGCCGGAACGCGCGGCTCGGGTGCACGAGCTCCATGAAGTCGTCGCCGTCGAGGTCGACGGCAACGGTGGCGGGGCTCCACTGATTGCTGGCGGTGGTGGTCAGGATCACGGCGCCGGTGTGATCGAGCACGAGGTTCTCGAAGATGATCTCGACGTCGCCGTCGGTGTCGATGTCGGCCAGCGCGATCGCAGGGCCGGTGCTCAGGTGCGGCGCGGCGGCGACCGACTGGCTCTCCCACTTGAGCGAGCCGTCATGCTCGAAGCAGTAGATGGTGGATTGCTCGGACTGCACGACGATCTCGGCGATTCCGTCGTCGTCGATGTCGCCGATTGCGGGGGTCGTGCGCCAATTGATCGGCTGCGGAATTTTGTAGTGGAGGGTGCCGGTGGCCCCGTCGAGCACGTAGAGGTTGCCGGGGGTGGGCGCGGTCGAGAACGCGAGCAGTACGACGTCGGGGATGTCGCAGAGGTCGACCTCGCCGTCGTCGTTGTCGTCGGTCAGGTTGCCGACCAGCGGAGTCGTGAGCGTCTGGTGATTGCCGTCATCGGGCGTGAACGACCACTGCAGGACCGGCGCGAAGCTGTCGGCGGGCGCGACCATCTCGCAAGGACCGGCCGCGTCGCCGTCGTCTTGCACCTTGCATTGGTCGATCGGCTCGGGGATGTCCATGGTCCCGGGGCCGACGTCGAACTTGACGCTGTCGCCGTCGCCGTCGCCCGGATCGCCGTCGCCTGGATCGCCGTCGCCGTCACCTGGATCGCCGTCGCCGTCACCTGGATCGCCATCACCATCGCCTGGATCGCCATCGCCATCGCCATCGCCAAGCGAGTCGGCGGTCTCGTCATCGAGGGTGACGCCAGTGTCGGTGCCCGAGTTGCTCGCACGATCGTCGCCACAGGCGAGCACGAGGCTGGTCGCAGTCAACAGCGCTCCGACATGGTTTGGTCGCATGCGGCGAGTATGCCATGGCGAAGCGCGGTGTATGCTGGTGCTCCCATGTCGGAATCCCTGGACTTGACCTCGCATCGGCGGATCGTGGTGCTCACGGGCGCAGGCATCTCGGTCGCTAGCGGGCTACGTCCGTATCGCGGACCCGGCGGGCTGTGGGACGAGCATCCGGAGCTGGAGCGGCTCGCGACCGCGGAGACGGCCCGGCGCGACTTGCTGGCGATCTGGCGAGCGTTCGCACCGATGCGGCCGCAGGTGCTCGCGGCCGAGCCCAACGCGGCTCACCTCGCGCTCGCGCGCTTCGAAGCGCAGCACCCCGACAAGCAGCTCACGATCATCACGCAGAACGTCGACGGGCTGCACACGCGGGCGGGCAGCCGCAGGGTGATCGAGCTGCACGGCAACATCATGCGTACGCGCTGCGACAACATGAAGTGCATGCTCGACTGGTTCGAGGACACGACGGTGCCGAGCGAGCTGCCGCGCTGCCCGGAGTGCGGTGAGCCGCTGCGACCGGATGTGGTGCTGTTCAACGAGGCGATCCCTGCGGCGCCCGAGCAGCTCAGCCGGCGGGCGCTGAACGAGTGCGATCTGTTCCTCGCAATCGGGACCTCGGGGACCGTGAGCCCGGCGGCCAACTTCGTGCGCTCGGCCGAATATGCGGGGGCGCGGACGATCTTCGTCAACCTCGAGCGCCTCGATCCGCCCAACCCGATGTTTCACGAGTCGTATCTGGGCCGCGCCGAGGAGCAGGTTCCGCAGCTCCTCGGCGTCTGATTGGGTCAGCTCAGGGGTCGCCGTCGCCGTCCCCGTCGCCGTCGCCATCACCATCGCCGTCGCCATCGCCATCACCATCGCCATCACCATCGCCATCGCCATCGCCATCGCCGTCGCCGTCCCCATCCCCGTCGCCGTCGCCATCCCCATCGCCATCGCCGTCGCCGTCTCCATCCCCAGGATCGCCATCGCCATCCCCAGGGCCGCCGCAATTGTCGAACGCGGTCGTGCCATCCTCGCACCACCAGTTGTTGCCGAATTCATCGCAGCAGCCGACGACGGTGAGGCCTTGTGGACAGTCGGTGTTGCTCTCGAGCACCAGATCGCCGCATGACACCGGCGATGCGGGGTTCTCGATGGTCGCGCCGCAGATGTTCCACTCGGTCTCGGGGTCCCACCCACAGTTGTCGGTCGGGCTCGCTGGAAAGCTGCACTCGTTGGCGACGCACACATAGCCGCCAATGCAGGCCCCGTTGTCGCATTCACACTCCAGGGTGCCGGGGGTGCACGGGGTCTCGCCACCCAGCTCGCACTCATCATTGACGCACGTCAGGCCGGCATTGCAGGCCCCATTGTCGCAGCTGCAGTCAAGCCCGCCGGGCGTGCAGTCGGGCGGGTCGCCGTCGCCATCGCCGCTTTGGTCGCCGTCGCCGTCGCTGTCCATCGCATTTGCAGCATCGTCGCTCCCGCTGTTGTTGGAGCACGCGAGTGGCAAGGCGATCAATGCGAGGCCGAGCGAGAACCATCGGGAAGTAAGGGGAAATCGCATGGTGTCACCGTTGCACGAAACTCGTGCACGGCGAGCCAAACGCGGGGCCGTGAGCGGCGAGCGTTCGGTCCGAGGCTCCGTTCTCGCTTCATGAGGCCCGGCGCCTCAAACCACCAAATCACCGCTAGCCACAGATCGACTTATAGGGCTGACCCGGAAGCCACTTTTGCCACTCGGCCTCGCTCGGGTTGCGGCCGGCGGTGTAGCAGGCCAGCTGCACCATGTCGGGCGGGCTCATCGGCCACACGCGTGCGGTGCCGTCGTAGCTGCCGGTCAGCAGATAGCGACCGTCGACGGGCATGACCAGCGCGGAGACCTTCTTCTCGTGGCCCTGCAGGATCTGGTGATCGTCGCGGTTGGAGAGCGGCTCGGGGTACCAGACGTGGACGGTGCCGTCGCCGTTGCCGGCGTAGAGGCGCTTGTTGTCGGGCCCGAACATGACCCACTCGACGCCGTTGGACTCGAGCATCTCGAGGCTGCGCGCGCCCTCTTCGGGGTGGGCAGAGTCGAGCCTCCAGAGGCGAATGGTGCCGTCGCGGCTGCCGGTCGCGATCCACTTGCCGTCGCTGGAGAAGCTCGCGGTGTTGATCGTGTCGGCGTGACCGCGCAGGACCACGGTCTCCTTGCCGAGGCCGTTAGGCCCGATCGTCCACAGCCGCGCGTTGCGATCGGTGGAGCCCGAGAGCATCCACTTGCCGTCGTCGCTGAACACCAGCGCCCAGATCTCGCCTTCGTGCGGCTTGAACTGCTGCTTGGGCTGGCCGAGCGGCGCCTTCAGATCCCAGCTGCGCAGCTGACCGGTGACGTCGGCCGAGATCAGGAAACGATCGTCGCGTGTGATGGCCAGGCGCACGACCTCGTCGGCGTGGCCGATCAGCTCGGTGCCGGCCCAGCCGGCCTCGGCCTTCCACGCGCGCACGGACTTGTCGGTGCCGGCCGAGAACAACCACTCGCCGTCGGACGAGAACACCAGATCCATGATCTCGCCCTCGTGACCCTCGAGCACCTTGACGGTCGCGTTGGGGTCGCTCTTGACGATGTCGAAGATCTGGACCTTGCTGTCTTGTCCGCCGGTCGCGGCGTAGCGGCCGTTGGGCGCGAGCGCGACCGCGTTGACCGGCTTTTGATGGCCGCGCAGCTGCTCGCGCGGGAGCGGTCGGCCGCCGGGCTCGAACTCCCACAGCATCACCTGGCTGTCGCCGCCGCCGGTCAGGAAGCGCTTGCCGTCGCGGCTGACGGCGACGTCGTTGACCGGTCCGGTGTGGAACCGGGCCGGGAACGAGTTGGCGTTGGCGGTCTGCGAGCCGCGGTAGTCCCAGACGTAGGCGTTGCCGTCGATCGAGCCGGAGATCAGCCAGCGGCCGTCGGCCGACAACGCGAGCGAGTTGGCGTCGCGCGTGTGGCCGGAGAAGGCCACGCTCTCGACCACCAGCTCGCGCTTGGCCAGGTTCCAGGCGATGACCTTGGCGTCCTTGCCCGAGGTCACGGCCCAGCTGCTGGTCGCGTCGACGCGCAGGTGGTTGATGCCGCCGGTGTGGCCGTCCTTGAATGTGATACCTGTGGTCGCCGGATCCTTGGCGTCGATCTTCCAGATCTTGAGCGTGTCGTCGGTCGAGGCGGTCACGGCCAGCTTGGAGTCGGGCGAGATCGCGACCTTGGTGACCGGGCCCTTGTGACCGAGCAGCGTGACCACGGTGCGCGACGGGATCGGGTGGTTGAGATCCCACAGGCGCGCGGACTGATCCTGGCTGGCGCTGACCAGCCAGCGGCCGTCGGGGCTGACGTCGACGGCCAGCACCGGGGCCTCGTGGGCCTTGAGGATCCGCGGACGACCCGGGCGGCCGGCCTCGAGCGGCCAGACCTTGACGCTCATGTCGTCGCTCGCGGTCGCGACGAAGCTGCCGTTGGCCGCCATCGCGATGTCGGTGATCGAGCCGGCTTCGTGCCCGGCGATGGTGCCGGTCGGGCTGGTCGGATCGGCGGCGTGGAGATCCCAGATGCGTGGGCGGCCGTCCTCGCTCGAGGACGAGATCATCCAGCGTCCGTCGGCCGAGAAGTCGAGGCGATCGACCTTGCCCTTGTGCTCGCGCAGGATTCGAGCGTCGGTGCCCGGATCGTCGGCGCGCAGGTCCCAGAGGCGGATGGTTCGATCCTCGGAGGCGGTGACCAGCCAGCGTCCGTCGGGCGAGGCCTCGGCCAGCTCGATCGGGCCCTGATGACCGCGCAGGAACACCGGTGCGATCGCGCCGGACTCGAGATCCCAGACCTTGGCATCCTTGCCGCTGGTCGCGATGGCCTTGTCGCCGGTCGGCGAGATTGCGACGGCGCCGACCGGCTTGCCGGAGCCGGCGTTGCCCTCGTCGATCAGCGCGCGACCGCGGGTCAGACCGAGCGAGGTTCGCAGCGCACGATCGGGATCGGAGCCGGCGACCACGGGCGTGCCGGCGACGATGTGCAGCGCCGCGGCGGCGATCAGCACGGCCGTGCGGGGATCCTTCTCGGCCAGCGCGACCGCTTCGGCGGCGGCGTTGTTGGCCGCCAGGTAGACGTCGCCTTCACCCTCGCGGACGGTGGTCGAGGTCTTGTCGCCCTTGTCGTCCTTGTCGTCTTCGTCCTTGTCGGGCGTGTTGCCGACCAGCAGCTTCGCGACCAAGCCGCCCGCGGCGACCGTGCCCACGCCGAGGCCGATGAAGCCGGCGATGCGCAGGACCTTCTTGCGCTTGAGGTTCTTGCTGGCCTCGATGAACTCGCGGTGCAGCGAGGTCGGCTTGGGATCGCGGTTGCGGTTGCGCTCGAACCAGACCTCGGCCTCTTTGATGGTCTTGCCGCTCAGCAGCATGTTGTCGCTGCGGCCGCTGTCGTCCCAGGCGTTGGCGAGCTCGTCCCAGCGCTGGTAGTCCTCGTCGGGCTCGCCGGGCTTGCGACGCTCACGGCGAGCCGGGATGCCGGCCGCGTCGGCGCCGGCCATCGCCGCGGCACCACCTGCGAGACTTGGTGCGCCGCCACTCGCAGCGCCGCCGAGCGGTGGGCCGCCCGCGAGGGCAGGGGTGCCAGCATAGGCGGCGCCGAGCGGTGGGCCGCCCGCGAGAGCAGGCGCTCCGCCGTAGGCAGCTCCGCCTGCAGGAGGACCGCCGGCGAGCGACGGGACGCCGCCGCCACCAGCGAGCGAAGGTGCGTGGCTCATCGGGCCGCCAGCGAGCGAAGGTGGTGGCGTGGTGGCGCCGCCCAGTCCTGGGGGAGCGCTCAGTCCTGGCGGGCCGCCCATTCCTGGAGGGCCGCCCATTCCCGGAGGACCGCTCAGTCCCGGAGGGCCGCTCAGTCCCGGAGGGCCGCTCAGTCCCGGAGGCCCGCTCAGTCCCGGCGGTCCACCCATTCCGGGAGGCCCGCTCAGTCCCGGCGGTCCACCAATTCCCGGCGGCCCACTCAAGCTCGGCGGTCCGCTCAAGCTCGGCGGTCCACCCATTCCCGGCGGCCCGCCCATTCCCGGAGGCCCACTCATTCCCGGCGGCCCACCCATCCCCGGCGGCCCGCCCAATCCCGGCGGCCCCCCGAGCGAGGGCGGACCGCCAGGGATGGGTGGGCCGCCGAGCGCAGGCGGCATGGTGACGCCGGGATCGACCATCGGTCCACCACCACCGCCGCCCATCATCGGCGGCAGCGTCTTGCCGCCCATCCGCGAGCTCGGAGGACCCTCGACAAGACCGGGCGGCGGCCCATCGAGCGACGGCGGACCTCCGTGCATCGGCGGCGGCCCACCCGGACCCGGCCCACGCATGTTCGGCGGAGGACCACCCGGACCAGGACCTCGCATGCTCGGCGGCGGCCCGCCGGGTCCCATCATGTTCGGCGGCGGCCCGCCGGGTCGCGGCGGACCACCCGGATGCGGCTGCGGCCCACCGGGGCTCGCACCGGCCTGCTCATCGACGATCTTCAAGGTCCAGCGGGCGACGACGATCTCGTCGCCCGGCCGGACCGGGCTCGGCTGCACGACCTTGCGGCGGTTGAGATAGGTGCCGTTGGTCGAGCCGAGATCCTCGAGCTGGTAGCCGTTGCCGACCCGGCTGATCTTGCAGTGCATGGACGAGATGCCGGCGGTCTGAAGGCGCAGGTCGTTGCCTTCGCGGCGGCCGATCGTCACGGCGGGTCGCTCGAAGGTCAGCACCCGCGGGGGCTTGCCTTCTTCGCTGATCGAGATGCGGATCACGGGCGCGACGATAACCTACTCCTCGTGCCTGCGTGAACGTGGGTGCACCGAGTCACGCACGGACGCGTCTCGTTGTCTGCGGCGGCCGATTTCTTGCGCTCGCACGCGAGATTGCTCAACAAGCGATCGATGCCGGAGCTGCTGCCCCCGAGCCGCAGGCGAGTCCGAGCCGCGCGGGCGCTCGGCTTGCGGCCACAGTCCGGCCTGCTGCCGCTCGCCGGCTTCGCGTTGCTGCTGGCCTCGCTGCTCGGACTGTGGCCGCGGCTGGTCGGCTGGCTTTCGGATCAGCTCGCGCGCGCGTTCGCGGGATCGCTCGCGCTCGAGACGTCGGAGCTGGCCGCAGGCTCGGCGGCGGGTCTGCTCGTGCTGCTCGCAGTCGGGATGATCGCAGCGGTGAGCGTGGCCCCGCACGCTCGCGCTCGACGAGCGCTCGGCGTCGCGCCGGAGGCTGCACTCGCTCCGCCGTGGCTGATGCTCGCGCTGAGCATCACGGCGCTGATGCTGATCGTGATCGCAACTCGCGGAGCGCTGGCCGGTGCCGCGCGATCGGTCGACGCCTCACCCGAGGCGCTCACGCATGCGTGGCTGGCCTGGGTTCGTCGCGGGCTGCTCGCGCTGGCCGTGGTCGCCGCGTGCGTCGGCGTGATCGAGCGGCAGCTCAGCGCGCGACGGCTGTGGCGAGCGCTCCACCAGACGCCCGCGCAGGCACGCGAGGAGGCTCGCGCCTCCGGTCTGCGTGCGCCTCGCAAGCGCGCTCGCGAC
>DATLLB010000963.1:0-3291 GCA_035538075.1 Enhygromyxa sp. | reverse complement strand
AGGCGATCGCTATCGCGGTGCCGTCGAGCGACGCGAGCGACGACGCGGCGGTGGTGCTGCTCGAGCGCGGCTTGATCAGCGATCATTCCGTCGAGCTCGCGCGCCTGCTCGAGCCGCTGTGGTCGGGCGAGCGTCCGCCGTACCTGGTGTTCGCCGACGCTCAGCGAGCGCTGACCGTGCTCGCCCGACTCGGCGCCGCGACTCCGCCACGCTTCGGCTGCGCGACCGTGGCCACCACCTTGATCGCCGAGGGAGCCGATCGCCGTCGTGATCATCGACCGCTCGATCGCCTGGTCCGCGAGCTGCTCGGTCACGAGCTGCCCGAGGGGTTGTTCAGCGCCAGCTCCACCAACCTGCGGCTCGCCTGTGAGGCCGAGGCCCTGCTCGCGCTGCTGCGAGCCGTCACGCCGACGCTGCGCGAGCGTCGATTGGCGCGGGTGTTCTCGTTCGAGTGCGAGCTGCTCCCCTCCGTAGTTGCGATGGAGTCGGCCGGCATCGGCGTCGATCCGGCCGCGTTCGAGCGCGTCGCGTCGAGCTGGGTGCGCGAGCGCAGCGAGCTCGAAGGCGTGCCCGAGTCGACCCGCGATCCCGATCGCGTCGCGCGGCTCGACAAGCTGATCTCGACCTACCGCTGGTGGGCGCGCGACTACGTCGATCGTGATCATCGGATCCGCTCGCGCCTTCACCCGCTCGCCGCCGACTCCGGCCGCTTCGCCTGCACCGAGCCCAACCTGCAGCAGGTGCCCGCCGAGCACACCGCCCCAGGCCTGCGCGCCTGCTTCGTGCCCGCGCCCGGCCACGTCCTTGTGATCGCCGACTACGCGCAGATCGAGCTGCGCGTGGCCGCCCACCTGGCCCCCTGCGACGCGCTGCGAGCCGTGTTTCGTGCCGGCCGCGACCCGCACCGCGCGACCGCAGCGACGCTCGCCGGCAAGCCCGAGCACGCCGTCGACAGTCACGAGCGCAAGCTCGCCAAGGCCGTGAACTTCGGCTTCTTGTTCGGCATGGGCGCTCGTCGCTTTCGCAGCTACGCGCTCGACTCCTACGGGCTCGAGCTCGACGATCGCCAGGCCGAGGCCGCACGCGAGGCCTTCTTTCGCACCTTCCCGGGCATCGCCGCCTGGCATCGACGGGTCGGCGCGCTCTCACGACGAGGCACCAACGAGCCGATCACCGTGACCACGGCGATGGGTCGACGTCGCACCTTCCCGGCCGGCAAGTTCTCCTTCAACGCTGCGCTCAACATTCCCGTGCAAGGCACCGCCGCGGAAGGGTTCAAGCTGGCGATGCTGCGCCTGCAATCGCCGCTGGCAGCGATCGGCGGGCGCGGCGTACTGGTCGTGCACGACGAATACTTGGCCGAGGTGCCCATCGATCGCGGCGAGGAGGGCCGACAGATCGTCGAGCGAGTGATGATCACAGCGATGCGCGAGCTGATCGATTCGGTGCCGATCGTGGTCGAGGCCGAGCTCGCCCAGCACTGGAAGTAGCCGCTCGCGTGTTGTTAGAGTCCGCGCGTGGCCACCACTCACCTGCCCCACGAGCTGGATCCGAGCGACCCCTACCACCGCACGGCGCAGACCTTCCCGCGGCTGAGCGAAGACATGGTCAATCGCGTGGCCGCGTTCGGGCGCGAGGAGCAGGTCCCGGCCAACACCGTGCTGTTTCGTCGCGGCGAGCGACGGGTCGACTTCCTGCTGCTGCTCGAGGGCGAGATTGAGATCTTCGGCATGGACCAGGACGGAGTTCCGCACGTGATCGTCGTGCACGGTCCGGGCGAGTTCACCGGCGAGCTGCATCACTTCAGCGAACGCGAGATCCTGGTCAACGCCCGCACCAAGGTCGACAGCCGCATTGTCCGGATCTCTCGCGCGGACTTCCGCCGCTTGATTGCGACCGAGCCCGACATCGGCGAGATCATCATGCGCGCGTTCATCCTGCGGCGGGTCGGGCTGATCCGCTACGCGCAGGATGACGTCGCGCTGATCGGCTCGGCCCGCAGCGGCGACACCCTGCGGATCGAGCGGTTCTTGCTGCAAAACGGCTACCCGCACCGGCTGATCGACGTCGACACCGACAGCGAGGCCGAGGACTGGCAGGTGTGCCTCACGCTCAGCCCCGAGCAGCTCCCGGTGCTCGTCTACGGCGATCGACAGATCCTGCACAACCCCAGCAACGTCGAGCTCGCCGACGCGCTCGGGCTCACCGAGCTGAGCGACGACGATCACGTCTACGACGTCGCGGTCGTGGGTGCGGGTCCCTCGGGCTTGGCCGCGGCCGTCTACGCCGCGTCCGAGGGCCTCGACACGATTGTGGTCGAAGGTCACGCGCCCGGCGGACAGGCCGGCACCAGCTCCAAGATCGAGAATTACCTGGGCTTCCCGACCGGCATCTCGGGTCAGGCGCTGGCTGGTCGCGCGCAGATTCAGGCCCAGAAGTTCGGCGCGCGGCTGGCCGTCTCGCGCCACGCGGTCGAGCTCGACTGCAGCGAGCCGGTGCTGCGCTTGAGCCTCGAGGGCGATCGCCAGGTGCGTGCGCGGGCGATCGTCATCGCAACCGGCGCCCGCTATCGCAAGCTCGACCTCGAGGACTACGCCCGCCATGAAGGCCAGGGCATTCAATACGCCGCGACCGCGATGGAGGAGCAGCTGTGCATCGGCGAGGAGGTCGCGGTGATCGGCGGCGGCAATTCGGCCGGGCAAGCCGCGATGTACCTGTCGAAGCGAGCCGCCCACGTCCACGTGCTCGTGCGCAGCGAGGGCCTGGCCGCGAGCATGTCGAGCTACTTGATCAATCGCCTCGAGGCCTCGCCCAAGGTCAGCATCCGGCCGTGGACCGAAGTGGTCGCGCTGCATGGCGACCACCTCCTGCACGAGATCACTTGGCGGCACCGCAAGACCGGCGAGACCGAGAGGCGCCCCATTCGTCACCTGTTCGTGATGATCGGCGCCGAGCCAAACACCGACTGGCTGCGTCGCTGCGTGGCGCTCGACGACAAGGGCTTCGTGCTGACCGGCACGCAGTCGTGGACCCGCTCGCCCTCGCCCTACGCCACCAGCCAGCCCGGCGTGTTCGCGGTCGGCGACGTGCGGGCCGGATCGGTCAAGCGCGTGGCCTCGGCGGTCGGTGAGGGCTCGGTGGTCGTGCAGGCCATTCACCAATTCCTGTACCCGGCCGAGTCACCATGATCCGCTACGAGCCGCACCCGCGCTGGTTGAGCGACATCGTCCGCTTCCCGATCAGCTACGCGCTACGTCGGGCCCTCTACGGCGCGCTGTGCATGGCCATCTA
>DATLLB010000962.1:0-6744 GCA_035538075.1 Enhygromyxa sp. | reverse complement strand
GATCTGGACCGCCTACGCGGGCGCGCAGGCGCTCGGCGAGCGGACCCGGCGATCGATCGAGGCGATCAGCCGCTCGCGCGCCAATCTCCGCGTGTGGACGGCTCCGCGGCACGTCGATCCGCCGGACACGATCCCCGAGCTCGAGCGGTTGGGCGGCGAGATCTTCGGTCGGGCTGCTCAGTCGTAGTCCGACCCCTCAGCGACCATGCAACGCCGCGTCGATCTGCGCGATCGCCCGCTTGGCCGCCGGGTTGTCCGGCTCGAACTCCAGCACGCGCGCCAACGAGGCGCGCGCTCGCTCGAGCTTGCCGAGCAGCGCGAGCGCTCGGCCGTGGTTGTAGAGCGCTCGCGGATTGTCGGGCGTGTGCTCGAGTGCTTCTTCGACCGTCTTGAGCGCCTCGGTCTCGCGGTCCAGCTCGCACAGCAGCTCGGCGCGGGCGGGCAACAAACTGATGCGAATGTCGAAGTCGAGCCGCGGCAACGCACGGTCGAGCTGGGCGAGCGCCTCCGCGTGGCGTCGCTGGCCGTGAAGGATCGTGTAGAGATCGACGCGCGCCTGCAGGTCGTCGGGATCCTCGGCCAGCGCCCGCGCGAGCAGCTGTTCAGCCTCGGCGTCGCGGCCGAGCACTCGCAAGGATCGCGCCCGACGAGACCACGCGAAGCTGCGGTGAGCACCCCCAGGCGCGGAGTCGAGATAGGTGGCAAACGCTGCGACGGCGCGTTCGTGCTGGTCGCTCTGGGCCAGCGTCACCCCCAGCGAGATCCATGTGTCGAGCGTGGCCCCGAGCGCGAGCGCACGCTCGAGCGGCAAGATCATGCGCGATGTGAGGCCGGCGTGACGAAATATTTCCGCCTTCGCCAGCCACGACTCGGGCTCGTGGGCGTGCGACTCGAGCCGCAGATCGATCGCGTTGCAGGCCAAGCGGAGCAAGCCGCGTTCCGCCAATTGTTCGGCGGCAATGATGTCGGGTGGATCGCCGCAGTGCTCGTGGATTGCTGCGACCAACCATGGCCGCGGCACCCCACACTCTCCGCATTGGCCTTCGGCATCGACCGCGGCGCCGCAATTGAGGCAAGCGCCCGGAACCGGGACGTCGACGCCCAGGAACACGACGTCGAGCAGGCGCGCGCCGCAGGAGCGACACAGCCAGGACACGCCAACGCTCGTCGGCGGAGTGAGCTGGCCAACCCGCTCGAACTCGGCTTCGACCTCGCACTTGCTGCAGACCAGCGGCTCCCAGGACATGATGTCCTGTATCAGACTTCCGGCAGGGTCTGACGTACTCTCGACGTCGCACGCATGAGCGAGACCGTCCGCTTCGAGGTTGAGGACCGCATCGCGATCGTGACCATCGATCGCCCCGACCGTCGCAACGCGGTCGATCGACCGACCGCGGAGGCGCTCGCAGCCGCGTTTCGCCGCTTCGACGGCGACGCTGCGCTCGACGTGGCGATCCTGACCGGCGCAGGCGATTGCTTCTGCGCGGGCGCAGATCTGCGAGCGATCGGCGAGGGCAAGCCCAATCGGATCGCCGACGACGGCGACGGGCCGATGGGGCCCACTCGCATGCTGCTGAGCAAGCCCGTGATCGCGGCGATCGAAGGCTACGCGGTCGCGGGTGGGCTCGAGCTGGCGGCCTGGTGTGACCTGCGAGTGGCCGCCCGCGATGCGGTGTTCGGCGTGCTCTGTCGTCGCTGGGGGGTGCCGCTGATCGATGGCGGCACGGTGCGTCTGCCTCGGCTGATCGGGCACTCGCACGCGCTCGATCTGATCTTGACCGGGCGCGAGGTCAGCGGCGACGAGGCGCTGCGCATGGGTCTGGCCAATCGCCTGTGCGAGCGTGGCGAAGCGCTGGCGGTCGCGAAGACCCTGGCGGCGCAGCTGTGCGCATTTCCGCAGCTGTGCATGCGCGAGGATCGACTGTCGAGCTACGAGCAATGGTCGCGGCCGCTGCCGGACGCGCTGGCCAACGAGTTTTCTCGCGGCAAGCAGGTGCTGGCGAGCCCGGAGTTTCTCGCGGGGGTCCAGCGCTTCTTTGCCCCCCGTCGCCGCTCTGAGCGATGATGTCGCATGGATCCCGAACGCAAGGCGCTGGCGAAGAAGCTGTTGATCGGCGTTGGTGGAGTGACCGTGGTGACGGCGGTCGGCTTCGGGGTGTGGAGCTCGATCATGGATCGGCCGCCCAAGTTCGCGCGGGTGGTCGCCGAGGATCTGCCGGCCGAGAGCGTGGGCATGCTGGCGTTCGACGATCCGGCGCACATGCTCGAGCTGTTCGATCCGGCGATCCCAGCCGAGCTGCGCGCCGAGCTGCAGACCGAGCTGGGCTTCGATCCGTGGAAGCCGGACAGCTACGTCGAGCTCGGCTTCGATCTCGCGGCGCCGATGGGCGTCGGCATTCAGAACATCGAGAAGCCGGTGTTCGTGTTCACGATGGGCCTCAGCGACGCCGACAAGGCGCGCGCGACGATCCACGACTGGGCGGAGAAGATTGGCGAACGAGGCTGGGAGCAGCGCGAGTTCGGGGGCGTCGACGGCATGTGGTTGGCCGAGCCGCCGGCCGCGGTGGTGTTTCGCGGCGATCGTCTGCTGGTCGTCGGCTCCGAGCATGGCGACGCGGACGAGGTCGAGCGGGTGGCCGAGCAAGTCGCCGATCTGAGCGCGCGCGACAGCCTGGCCGCGACCAACGGGTTTCGCAGCGTGCATCGCTTCGAGGGTGAGCCGATCGTGTTCGGCCTGTTCAACATGGCCGAGGTCGAGGGCACGTTCATGGCCGCGGCGACGATCGGCGCGACCGATGTGGTAAGCATGGCGTTCGCGCTGAGCAAGGACGATCGCGACATTCACTTCATCACGCAGACGATCATGGAGAAGGACTCCGATTATCTGCGCTACATGAGCGGCCGCTCGCGCTCGACCGCGGCGCTGGATCGCGTGCCGGGGCCGGTCTACGGCGGCATGCACTGGACGATCGATCCCGAGTACCTGCGCGCGTTGATGGAGCAGATGGGCGCGCTCGGCAAGAACGAGCTCGACAAGGCGCGACAGGAGGCCGAGCGCGAGCTGGGCATCGACTTCGAGCGGGACGTGCTCGGCGCGTGGACGGGTGAATTCGGGGTGTTGTGGACGGGCGCAGGCGAAGATCAGTGGGGCGGGCTGGTGTTCGCGGGCGTGCGGGACGAGGCGGCAGCGGAGCAGACGCTCGAGCAGATCTGGTCGCGGACCGAGGGCGACGAGCGCGAGCGCAGCGACGCGGGCACGATCTTTCGCTGGCAGGACGAAGCGGCGGCCAAGGTCTGGGACGGGCAGCTGTGGCTGGGCGTCGGACACAGCCGCATCGAGCAGGTCGATGACGACGAGCCCTTTCGCAAGCACACCAACGTCGACGCGGTCGCCGACGTGGTGAAGAGCGACTCGACCGGGATCGCGTTCTTCGATCTGGTCGCGATCCGCGAGATGGTCCGCGCGCAGCCGGACGGCGGCGAGTGGCGCGATCGCTACGCCGAGGTGATCGATCCGCTCGAGGCGGTGACCATGGACTCGGTGATCGACGGCGAGACCTTCGTGTGGACGATGACGCTGCACACCACCGTCGACGACGCGTTCGATACATTGATCGAGCGCATGATCGAGGAGCTGGTCGAGGAGCAGGGCGACTCGATGTTCGACGAGCTGCTGCCGCGCGCCAATTGTGAGGCCGCGGTCGAGCACATCGCCGACATGACCATGCAGGATCTCGCCATGCAGCAGGCCGGCGAATCGGCGCACTCGGAGATCGTCGACGTGCTCCGCGGCGAGCTACGCCAGATGTGCGAGCAAGGCAAGCTCGACACCAACTGCGTGTTGGCGGCCAGCACCCTGGCCGAGACCGAGCGCTGCTCGAACGAGTGATCACTTGGCGGCGGTCTTCTTCTTGGCGGCGGTCTTCTTCTTGGCGGCGGTCTTCTTCTTGGCGGCGGGCTTCTTCTTGGCGGCGGGCTTCTTGCCCCGCGCGTGAGCGACCATCGCCTCGATGTAGCTGCGAGCGTCGGGCGTCTTGCAGTAGGTGTCCCCGTGATCGACGTCGACCTTGCCGATCCGATCGGCGGCCGCGAGCGCCTGCTCGCGCAGCGCCTCGCGATAGCCACCAATGGCGATCAACGCCGAGTTCATGGCCTCGCGCTTGCGGTTGGGCGCGGCATGGATCCCGGCCGCGATCTCATCGATGTAGCTCGAGAACCACTCGTCGGGGATCGAACGGTCGGCCGCGAGCGAGGCGATGAGCTGCCAACCGGCGCGCCCACGCAGCTCGTCGCGAGCCTTGCGCCACGCCGCGGCCTTCTGCTGGGCGTGCTCGCTGGTGACCCGCAGCGAGCCGACGAACACGTCGATGCCCATGTACCAGCGCAGCTGGCCCAGCCAGCGATCGAGCTCGGCGGCCGAGAGCTGCTCCGGGTCGGCGATCTTCACCGCCAGGATCCGCGCGTCGACGTTCTCGCTCGCCCACAGCTCGCATGCGAGCGCATGGTCACCTCGGTGCTGCTTGGCGAGCTTGTCGATGTCGGCGAAGCGGACCCCGAACATCGATTCGGGCGCGCCGTGTCGAGCCAAAGTCTTGCGGGCTTCGATCGTACCGAGGGCGCGGAGTTGGTCGAGGACGGCGGTGGCGGACACGTGACGGATCCTGCCAGGTCCGAGTCGCCTTGGGATCGGCTATCGTCGGTCCCGCAGGAGCAAGCGCGACCATGAAGAGCTGCAAGAGCTGGATTCGTTCGTCCGTGTTTTGTCTGACCCTCGCGGGCCTGATCGTGGCTCCGTTCGCCGAGGCCGAGGCGGCGCTCAACGCCTACCTGACGCTCAAGGGCCAGAAGCAGGGCCAGATCAAGGGCAGCGTGACCAAGAAGGGGCGCGAGGGGAAGATCGAGATCATCTCGCTCTCGCACGAGATCGTCTCGCCGCGCGACGCCGCGTCGGGCCAGGCGAACGGCAAGCGGCAGCACAAGCCGTTCGTGATCACCAAGGAGCTCGACAAGGCCTCGCCGCTGCTCAACACGATGTTGACCAACAACCAGAACATCCCGGAGTGGACGCTCTAGGTCTACGAGCCCAACAGCAAGGGCGTCGAGGCGCTCGCCTACACGATCAAGCTGACCAACGCGAGCATCGCCTCGATCCGCCTGGTCACCGACGCGAACGGCGAGCTGCGCGAGGAGGTCACGTTCGTCTACAAGAAGATCGAGTGGACGTGGACCGACGGCGGGATCACGGCGATGGATGACTGGGAGTCGCCGGTCGCAGCCAAGGGCAAGTGAGCGCGTGAGCGACGATCACGAGCTCGCGCCGCTCGAGCCCGGGCGTCTGCCCGATCCCTACGAGCGCGACTACATGCAAGGCGAGGGCATGGTCTTGTATCGCGACAAGACCAGCTCGCCGTGGCAGCTGCACGCCGGGTTTGGTGCGATCGCGGCGGTGATGATCACGCTGACGATCCTGGTGCCCGGCGGCTGGGTCTCGACCGCGATCGGCTTGCCGCTGGTCGGCGTGTTGTGGCTGCTGTTCTCGATCCTGCGGGTGACCGTGTCGCAGGGCCACGTCAACGTGCAGCTGGGCTTGTTCGGGCCGAAGATCCCGATCGCCGCGATCGAGTCGGTCGAGGCGCTCGACTACGACTGGAAGCAGTTCGGCGGCTGGGGCATCCGGCTCAACGCCAAGGGCGAGTGGATGTACAACCTGCCCGGCGACGGCGGTCGTGCGGTCAAAATGGTCTGGCGCGATCGCAAGGGCCGACGCAAGGTCACCTACGTGGCGAGCCGCGAGAACGAGCAGCTCGCCGCGACGATCGAGCGCGCTCGCAAGGCGTTGCCGGAAGGCAAGAGCAGCGCGGCGCTGCCAGAGGGCTAGCGCTAGCGTGACTTAGCCCCAATGCCGGTAACTTAGCGGTGGCGACCAAGCCAGACCCCCTTTGGGGGTCACCACGTGCAGCCAGAAACTACGTGCCGATCCGCTTCGCTCGCAAAGCGAGCGAACGGCCGCGACAGCGGCCGCCCGCGGCTCCAACTGAGCCGGCCGCGGGGGGCTAAAAAAGCAGGCTCGCTCAGCCACGTGCGCAGCGAGTCCGCGGGGCTCGTGCGCAGATCCAGCGCAAACATGGGCATGCCACCCGAAGCGAGCCGCGGCCCCAAGCCCTCGGGTGGCCCGTGCGGCAGGCTGAAGGTGTGGATCGTGCGGTCGGGCGTGTCGCGGTCGCGCGCGAGGAAGTCGCCCTGCGCGAACACGAAGCCGACGTTGACGAAGCCGTCGCCGAGCTGCTCGGCGAGGTGACGCCCCATCGCGTCGGTGTGCGACGCGTGCAGGGGCTTGCGGCTGACGTGCCGTTGTGCGCCCACACGATCAGCGGCGCGCTCGGGCTCATGGTCTCGGCCAGCCAGCGCACGTTGTCGGCCATCGCGTGCTCGCGCGGCGGTGAGACGCCCGCATGGCTGGCGCGATAGTGGGACTCGACGCGAGTGAGGGTCCCGGCGATGCGCAGCAGCAGCGGATCGTCGAGTGCCGCGCTGCGCAGCTGCGTGTCGAGCTCGAGCAGCGCGGCGTGGATGCGGGCCCGCTGATCTTCGTCGTATTCGAGGTACTTGGCGGGCGGGACCGCCAAGCGCTGCAGATCCTCGCCGGTCAGCAGCCGCTCGACGTCAGCACGCCCGCCGAGCTCGCGCTGCAGGTGCTCGAGGGTGACCCATGGCTGCTGAATGTCGAACCCGTAGATGTGCACC
>DATLLB010000961.1:0-6407 GCA_035538075.1 Enhygromyxa sp. | reverse complement strand
TGAATCGCACGTGAACGTGGTGGGTATGCCCGGCCGAGTGCTGCAGCAGGCTGCCGCGCCAGTGGGCGCCGCGTGGATAGGCGATCATCTCGTCCAGCTCCTCGTCGCTGGCGCCCATCAGCTTGGCGGCCTGATAGACGCTATCGTGCAGCTCGTAGGCCAAAAACACCTGCTGGACCTCGCCGGTCTCGTGGAGGGCCTTGAGGAAGCCGTAGAGCGCGAACCAATCGGCCTCCTCGGGGTTGGGCCGACGATCGCGGTTGAGGTGGTTTTGCTGGTAGACGCCCTTGAGGCTGGGCAGCCAGATGTCGACGTCGCGACCGGCTTGGTGTGATTGGTGGGGGTCGAACTTGCCGCCCTTCGGCCGGCTCATGTCGGCGACGACGATCTCGCCCTCGAATTCGTAGGTGTAGCGGAACGAGGCGATGGCGCGGCGCAGGTGCTTGGCCATGTGGCTGGCGCACCACATGATCGAGGGGTTGCGGCGCTTGTAGAGCGCGTCGTCGGCCGGGAACTGGATGCCGTTGATCAGCTGGCCGTTCTTCGGGGCACCGACCGAGATGGCGTCGGGCCGCACCTCGAATTCGGGGATCTGTACGTTGGCCTTGCGCGCGAGCGGCTTGGGATCGATCCAGATGGTCAGCTCGGAGCCGGACTTGGGCTCGCCCTCGACGTCGGGGTTGTAGGCGCGCAGCTTGGCGACGGGGACGTCGAAGCGCTGGGCGAGGCTCGACCACGACTCGCGCTTGTCGGGGCGATAGACGATCATCTGCTGGGCGAGCGGGCGCTTGGCGGTGGTGATCTCGAGCTTGCGGCCGGGCTCGAGCGGGGTGCTCTCGTCGATGCCGTTCCAGCGCATGATCGACTGGATCGGGACGTCGTAGCGCAGGGCGATCTCCTCGAGGGTCTCGGCCGGGATCACCGTGTGCTCGATGGTCTCCTTCTTGACCTCGTCGGGCGACGGCATCTCCTCGATGGTCTTCAGCTCCTCGAGGCCGCCCTCGGCCGGCTCGCCGCCGGTCTCGCTCGATGCATCGTCGGTGACCGCGAGCTGCTCGTCGTCGTCGCCGCTCCAGTCGCGAGTGGCCAGGAATGCGACGGCGCCGATCAGCGCGAGACCAGCTCCGGCGAAGCCGGCGATGCGGAGGACCTTGCCGCGCTCGCGGCCCTCGGCCGAGGCGCGCACGAAGGTCTCTTCGAGCTCGCCCATCAGCTCGTCGGCGTCGCCGACCTGCTCGAGCAGCTCGAGCGCGCGCGCGAGGTTGCGGCCGCGCAGCAGCAGTCGCGCGGGGCGGCCGGCTTGGTCCCACTCGGCGGCGTAGCGACGCACGCGGTCGAGCACGCGCTGGCGCTTGCTCTCGTCCTCGGACTTGCGCAGCAACGGGCCGCGCACGCCGAGCCCCAGCGGCTGCGCGACGACGGGGCGCGCTGCGGTCATGTGCGTCGCTGCGGTGGGCACCTCCAGCGTGAGCAGGTAGCTGCCGACGGTGATGCGCACGCCGGGTTGGATCGGGACCACACCCTCGGCCTTGCGATCGCCCACCCAGGTGCCGTTGGTCGAGCCGCGATCCTGCAGCAGCACGGCCCCGGTCGGGTCGCGGCCGATCACGCAGTGATGCGAGGACACGCCGTGCTGCTCGAGCACGATGTCGTTGTCGGGCAGCCGCCCGATCGACAGCTGCATGCGATCGAAGGGGACCGTCCAGCTGCGGCCGTCGGGGGCCTCGATGCGGATGCTGATGCCGTGCATGACAGTCCGGCGCGGCAGCGAGCTTTGCCTACAGCGTGAATTCGTGGTCGACGATGCGCGACTGCTTGGCCTTGGTGAACTTGGCCTTCTTGACCACCTCGGCGACGCACTTGCCGACCGGCGTGGTGTTCTGCGGCGGACGAGGGGAGGCGGTCTTGACCTTGCCCTCGGAGACCAGGAAGTTGACCTTGACCTTCATGCCCGGGAGGCCGCCCTTGCTCTTGCAGGCGCTGACCTTGGACTTGATCTTGGCGATGCCCTTGGCCAGGTCGGCGTCGGACAGCGTCTCCTTCATGGCAACGGGCTGCTTGGGGCCGGTGTTGGTGACCGGCTCGGGCACCGGATCGGTCGGGATCGGCTCCTCGACGGGCTCGCTGCCGTCGTCGCCCGCAGGCTCGCCGGTGTCGACCGGCTCGTCGGTCGTGCTGGTCGGGATCGGCTCGGCGCCCGTGGTGGTGCTCGGCGGCTCGCCTGTGTCGACCGGCTCACCCGTATCGCTCGGTGGCGGCTCGCCCGTGTCGACCGGCTCGCCGCCCTCGGCTGCGCCGGCAGTGGTGGCCGGCTTGGGATCGGGCTCGGTGTTGGCGACCTCGTCCTTGTTCTTGTCGCCGCCGAGCGCCATCACGAGGATCAGCACGACCGCGAGCAGGCCGACCACGCCGCCGCCGATCATGTAGAGCTTCTTCTTGTCCTTCGGCGGCTTCTCGACGACCTCGGCCGCGGGCACGCTGCCTGCGGTGATCGTGGCGGCGTTGCCCATCTCGTCGGGGACCACGACCGGACCGTCGAGCATGATGGTCGCGCCCTCGGGCGCGCCACGGCCGAGCGAGACTCCGCCCATGCCGTCGAGCATCATCGTCGCGCCTTCGGGTACGTCGTGCCCGAGCGAGACGCCGCCCATGCCGTCGAGCATCATCGTCGCGCCATCGCCCGCGGGCATGTCCCCGAGGCCCGCACCGTTGCCCATGTAGCCGGGCGGCGGCTTGCCGGGGGTCATGCCGGCGAACGGGTTTGGGCCCGCCTCTTCGAGCACGACCGTGCCCTTCTCGGTGCGCGGACGGTTCTGCGGAGGGACGGTCGCGACCTCGCCGTTGGCCTGGGCGATCGCCTTCTCGAACGTGGCCATGTCCGGGAAGCGATCCTCGGGCTTCTTGGCCAGCGCGGTCAGGATGATGGTCTCGACCTCGTCGGAGATGTCGGCGTCGGGGCACACGTCGCGCGGCGGCGGCGGGGCCTCGTTCATGTGCTGCGTCAGCACGCGCATGAAGTTGTTGCCCGGGAACGGCGTGCGCCCGGTCAACATCTCGAACATCATGCAGCCGACCGCGTAGACGTCGGTGCGACCGTCGACCGGATCGCCGCAGGCCTGCTCGGGCGCCATGTAGCCGGCGGTCCCGAACACCGCGCCCGTGCGCGTGAGACCGGTGCTCTGGTCGTCGACCTTGGCGATGCCGAAGTCGAGCACCTTCACGTAGTCGTGCGCGCTGGCCCGGTCGATCAAGAACACGTTCGCGGGCTTCATGTCCCGGTGGATGATCCCGGACTCATGCGCAGCTCGCAGCGCGCGGACGACCTGCAGCAGGATGTTGCGGGTGCGCAGCCACGGCAGCCGACCCATGCTCTTGAGCAGATCGGAGAGGTCGCTGCCCTCGAGCAGCTCCATCACGAAGAACACCGATCCGCCCGGCACCTGGCCGAAGTCCATGATGTCCACGATGTTCTCGTGGCGGATCATCGAGGCGGCGCGGGCCTCCTGCAGGAAGCGCTCGACGTTGGTGCGGTCGTGGCAGAACTCCTGCTTGAGCACCTTGATCGCCACCTTCTTGCGAAGCGTGACGTGCTCGCCCAGGTACACGCGGCCCATGCCGCCGTCACCGATCACCGAGATGACCTTGTAGCGATCGGCGAGCACCGTTCCGACCAGCTCGGGCGGTGCTTTCCATCCGGGGACCTGGGGCGGTGGTGGACCACCGTTGTTGATCTCAGTCGGGTCCGACACGACGGCTCCTCGGCCAGGGGGTAGCGGGTACCTGGTCGATGTTCGGAGACTGTACCCGATCGGGCGCGGGCGCACAGCCGAGTTTGCGCGCCCCGTGGGAGAGGCGCGCCCCGGCCATGGGGCGGGGCTTCGAGGCCAGCGGGCTCTGCACGCCACCGTGCGCCAAGGATCAATCCGCTCACGACTCCCCGCTCATCACGACTGCGGCAGCTTGCCCCCCGGATCTCCGCTGCTATATCCCCGGCCGGACGAGCCCCACGTGGGCGAGGCACTCGATTCGTTAGCTCAGCTTGGTCAGAGCAATCGGCTCTTCACCGGTCGGTCGCGGGTTCAACTCCCGTACGAAGTAAAAAGCGTCTGGTCGGGGGCTCGTCCACGAATTTTCATCGTCAGTCAGTGCTCGCACCGCTGTTCTCGCCCCGCACGTCGATGACGAGCGGACAGTGGTCGAGGCCCCACCGACCGAAGAACTTCGGGTCATAGATCGCCTCGCCGCGCAGCTCGACGACGTGACGCACGAGCGCGTGGTCGATGGCGGACTCGGACCCGTTCCTGAGGCTCCGATAGCTGGGCCCATGCGCTGGGGTCACGAGCCGCCACCCCATCGGTAGCACCTGGTCTCTCCTCCTGCGGCGACTCGGGTCGACGTTGAAGTCTCCAATGACGACGTCGCCATCGAGCCGTTGGGCGAGCGCATCCCAATACGCATACCAGTCGCGCGGTTTGTAGGCAGGCGCACGCATGCCAGTCACGATCAAGCCGGCCACTTCCACGGACAGGAAATTGGTCCTCGCGGCTTCGGTCGGAACAGGTTGATGACCGGCGCGAGCGCGTAGCGGGAGGCGTGACAACGCGACCACCTGGTTGTGCGAACGACTGCTGCGATACGGAGCCTGAGCTGAGTTCAGGACGTGTGGCCAACGGCGATTGAGCGCAGCCGCGTAGTCGTCGGTATT
This sequence comes from Enhygromyxa sp., assembly GCA_035538075.1. Lineage (GTDB taxonomy): Bacteria > Myxococcota_A > Polyangia > Nannocystales > Nannocystaceae > Plesiocystis. The sequence continues at coordinate 1,702 of DATLLB010000961.1, read as the reverse complement.
GACGTACTCCGTCAGGAACAACAGGTCGAGGTCGAGCGCGACGAGGACATCGAGGAGGTCTTCTGGGATCACCCGAGGCCGCAGGGTCTGATGGCCGATGTTGAGGGTTCCGATCTTCATCTCGATCGTGCGAGCTACCTTCAATTCTCGCGCTCGAGCTTGCCGACCAGCTGCAGCGTGAACGAGGCGCCCATGTACTTGAGGTGCGGCCGCAGCAGCAGGTGCGCGCGATACCAGCCGGCCTGGCCTGGGACCTCCTCGACCTTGACCTGAGCCTGTCGCAGCGGTCGCTTGCCGCGGATCGCCGGGGCCGGGTTGTCCATGTCGGAGACGTACTGACGCAGCCACTCGTTGAGCTCGCGCTCGAGGTCGCTGCGCTCGAGGTGGCGGCCGATCTCCTCGCGCTGCAGCACCTTCAGGTAGTGGGCGATGCGGCAGACGATGAAGACGTAGGGTAGCTGCGCGCCGAGCCTCGCACCGAGCGACTGGGCGCGGCCCTCTTCGGTGTTGGCGAAGGTCTTGGGGCGCTGACAGGAATTGGCCGAGAAGAAGCAGGCCTGATCGGCGCCCTTGAGGAACACGAGGCCGATGAAGCCCTCCTCGGAGAGCTCGTACTCGTGGCGCTCGGTCAGCTGCAGCTCGGTCGGCATGCGCTCTTCGATGCCGCGGCGCTGCTTGGGATCGGGATCGAGGTCGTAGACGCGCCGCATCGAGCGGAACGAGAGCATCGGCAGGCCCTCGACCGCGCCGCCTGCCGTGGGCCCGACGATGTTGGGGCTCCAGCGATAGCGGGCGAAGCTCTCGGCCACGCGCGTGGCGAAGGCGAACGCGGCGTGGCCCCACAGGTAGTCGTCCTTGCGAGGGGTCCGCTCCTCGTAGGTGAACGAGTAGACGTGCTGGCGCTCGTAGGGCGCCCGCAGCAGGAACCGCGGCAGACACAGCGCGACGTAGCGGGCGTCCTCGCTGTCGCGGAAGCTGTGCCAGCGGGTGTACTGCGGGGTCTGGAAGATCGCCCGGACGTCCTCGTAGGTGGCGAGCCCGTCGAAGCTGTCCTCGCCGAAGAAGCGCGGCGCGGCGTTGCCGATGAAGGGCACGTGGGCCATCGAGGCCACGGCCGCGCAGTTGGTCAGCAGCGCCATGTCGACGGGGCCGGGGTCGAACTCGTAGTCGCAGACGATCAGGCCGTAGGGCTGACCGCCGAAGGTGCCGTACTCGGTCGCGTAGACCAGCCGATAGAGGCCCGACTTGGCGATCTCGGGCGCGTCCTCGAAGTCGTCGATCAGATCCTGCTTGCTGCAATTGAGCAGGTGGATCTCGCAGTTCTCGCGGAAGTTGACGTTGGCGATCAGGTAGCGGAGCGATCGCCAGATCGACTCGAGCGACTGGAATTTTTGGTGGTGGAGGATCGCGTCGAGCTGGGCGCCGAGCGCTTGATCGAGCTGGACGATGTACTGATCGACGCCGGCCTTGTCGACGATGACCTGATCGGGGCGCAGGCGGGGCCCAGAATCGCGGTGGTTGGCGAGACGCCTGTCGGGCACGACCTCGGCGTGCGCGAGCATGTCGTCGAGCGACGGCGCAGCGGGAGGCGGCTCGAGCAGCGGCGCCGACATGGCCGGGACAGCAGCGTCGAGCGAGGGCGGCTCGGCGAACGCGGGCACCAGCTCGCTGGCGTCGACCTTGGCCGGCGCGGGACCGAAGT
>DATLLB010000960.1:0-5898 GCA_035538075.1 Enhygromyxa sp. | reverse complement strand
TCGCCCAGCCGGCCCTGTTCGCGCTCGAGGACGCGCTGTTCCGGCTGCTGCACCGCTGGGGCCTGCGACCTCGCCATCTGCTCGGCCACTCGCTCGGCGAGATCGCGGCCGCGACCGACCACGAGCTTGCACGCGTCCTCGAGCGAGAACACGCCGGCCACGTGCGCGGCCGCGATCTCGCCGATCGAGTGGCCGAGCAGATGGCGAGGTCGCAGGCCCCAGCGGTGCAGCAGCCGGAACAGCGCGACCTCGAGCGCGAACAGGGCCGGCTGGGCGAAGCCGGTCTGGTGGATCAGCGCGCTCGCTTCGCTCGACTCGCCATGGATGATGTCGTCGAGCGGGCGGCCGAGCAGCGGGTTGATCAGCGCGAAGGTCTCGCGCAGGGCGTCGGCGAATTCGGGGTAGGCGTTGGCCAGCTCGCGGCCCATGCCGGGCAGCTGCGAGCCCTGCCCGGTGAACAGGTAGGTCAGGTGTCCGTGCTGCGCTCGCGCGATCGGGATGACGTTGGCCGACGGGCGAGCCTCGGCGATGGCGTCGAGGTGCTCGCGTGCGGCCTCGCGATCGTGGGCGACGACCGCGGCTCGCCACTCGAAGTGGGTGCGATGGTTGGCGAGCGTGTGGCCGACGTCGGCGAGGCGGAGATTGGTGGGGTCGCTCAGGGCGGCCCGCAGCTTGCGGGCCTGGGCCTGGACGGCCGCCGGGGACTTGCCGGACAGCAGCAGCGGGATCGGGGCGTCGAGCTCGGCCGGCTTCGCGGCGGGCTCGTGCGGCGTCGCTGCGCCAAGAAAGTGCTCCTCGAGGATCACGTGGGCGTTGGTGCCGGAGATGCCGAACGAAGAGACGGCGGCACGACGCGGGCGCTCGGACGCGGGCCACTCGACGGCGGCGTCGAGCAGGCGCACCGGGGTCTCGCTCCAGTCGATGTGGTGCGAGAGGACCTCGGCGTGGAGCGTGCGCGGCAGCTGGCGGTGCTGGAGCGCGAGCACGAGCTTGATGATGCTCGCGACTCCGGCGCTGGCTTGCGTGTGGCCGAGGTTCGACTTGATCGAGCCGACCCAGAGCGGATGATCGGATTGGCGAGCGCGGCCGTAGGTGTTGGCGATCGCCTCGGCCTCGATCGGATCGCCGAGCGTCGTGCCGGTGCCGTGGGCCTCGATCGCGTCGATGTCGTCGAAGTCGAGCTTGGCGGCCGCGAGCGCGGCTTGAATGACTCGCTGCTGCGCGGGGCCGTTGGGCGCGGTGAGGCCCTGGCTGCGCCCGTCGTGGTTGAGCGCCGAGCCCTTGATGACGGCGAGGATGTTGCGGTTGTTCTTCTGCGCGTCGGCGAGGCGCTCGAGCACGAGCAAGCCGACGCCCTCGCCCCAGCCGACGCCGTCGGCGTGATCGGAGAACGGCTTGCAGCGGCCGTCGGGCGCCATGCCCAGCAGCCGACTGAACTCGACGAAGGTCATCGGCGTGGACATCACCGAGGCCCCGCCGGCGATCGCCAGATCGCACTCGTGCTCGCGCAGCGCCTGACAGGCCATGTGCAGCGAGACCAGCGACGAGCTGCACGCGGTATCGACGGTGACCGCCGGGCCCTGCAGGCCGAGCGTGTAGGCGATGCGACCCGAGGCGACCGAGCTGGCGCTGCCGGTCGCGACCTGGCCGTTGTAGTTGTCGAGCGACCCCGCAAGGGTGCCGTACTCGTTGTACATGATGCCGAGGTAGACGCCGGTCGACGACTCGCGCAGCGTGTGCGGTCGGATGCCTGCGCGCTCGAACGCCTCCCAGCTGGTCTCGAGCAGCAAGCGATGCTGCGGATCGATGTGCACGGCCTCCTGCGTGCCGATGCCGAAGAAGGTGTGGTCGAACTCGGCGGCGTCGTAGAGGAAGCCGCCGCCGGACGCCGCCGACTTGCCGCGCGCGTCGGGGTCGGGACTATAGAGGTCTCGGGGCCAGCCGCGATCGGTCGGGAACTCGCCGATTGCGTCGCGGCCTTGATCGAGCAGCTGCCACAGCTCCTCGGGACTCGCGACGCCGCCGGGCAGCCGGCAGGCCATGCCGACGATCGCGATCTCGCGGCCGGTGGTGGCGACGGGGCGCGTGGCGGCGGCGGTTGGTCGACGCTCGCCGGTCAACTTCGGGGTGAGCTGGCTGGCGAGGAAGCCTGCGATCGCGTTGATGGTCGGGTAGTCGAAGGTCAGCGTGGCGGACAGGCGCACACCCGCCTTGCGCTGCAGTTGGTTGCGCAGCTCGACGGCGACGAGCGAGTCCAGGCCGAGCTCCTGCAGGAGTCGATCGGGATCGACGGCGCGAGCGTCCCCGAGGCCGAGGATCGCGGCGGTCTCGGTGCGGACCAAGTCGCGCAGGATGGTCAGCTGCTCGGTGCTCGAGCTGGCCTTCAGCTGGTCGAGCAGCGCGTTGCCGCCGGGCTCGCTCGCAACGCGCCTGCGTCCGGCGATCACGTGGGCCAACATCGGCGAGAGCGGCCCAGCGCGCTCGGCCAGCTTCTGCTTGTCGAGGCTGACCGGGACCACCACGGGGTCGGCTTGACGCAGCGCGAGGTCGAGAGCCGCGAGCGCTTGATCGTTGTCGAACAGGTTGACGCCCTGCCGCTCGAGCCTGGCGCGGTCGCCCTCGGACAGGCTCGCGGCCATGCCGACTTGCCCCCACGGTCCCCAGGCGAGGCTCAGGGCCGGCAGGCCCTGCGCGCGGCGATCGTGGGCGAGCGCGTCGAGGACCGCGTTGGCGGCCGCATAGTTGGCCTGGCCGGCGGAGCCGAGCGTGCCCGACAGCGACGAGAACAAGACGAAGGCCTGCACGGATGACGGCGCGAGCTCGTGCAGGTTCAGCGCGCCGACGACCTTGGGCTGAAAGACGCGGGCGATTGCAGGCTCGTCGAGCTTGCTGAGCACCGCGTCGTCGACCACGCCGGCGAGGTGAAACACGGCAGTGAGCGGCGCCGAGCTGGGGATCGACGCGAGCGCGGCCTGCAGTGACGATCGATCGGCGACGTCGCAGGTCTGCACGAGCACCTGCGCGCCAGCGGCCGTGCACTCGGCTGCGAGCGCGGACGCAGACGCGGCGCTCGAGCCTGCGCGCGAGAGCAGCAGCAGATGCTTGACGCCGTGCTGACGCACGAGGTGCAGCGTGAGCAGCCGTCCGAGCGAGCCGGTCGCGCCCGTGATCAGGCAGGTGCCGTTGGTGTCGAAGGCGATGCTCGTGCGCTCGGGCGTGGGCGCAGGCTCGAGGCGCGGCGTGAGGATCTGACCGCGCCGGATCGCCAGCTCGGACGAGTCGATCGCCAGCGCTCGCTCCCACTGCGCGCGGCTGTCCGGCGCGTCGTCGATGTCGATAAGGCGAATGCGGTGATTGGGGGTCTCCGCGCGAGCGCTGCGGGTGAGGCCCCAGACCGCGCTGGCGGCCACGTCACAGCGCTCGTCCAGCGCACAGCTGACGGCGCGGCGTGTGACGATGACCAGCTCGAGCTCGGCGAGGCGCGGCTCGGCGAGCCAGGCTTGCAGCAGGTGCAGCGCTCGGGTGGCGTACGCCTGAGCGTCGGCCTCGGGCAGCGTGAGCGCTGCGACCACGGAGGTGATCGAGCCTTCGCTGGCGAGCGCGGCCACATGCTCGAGATCCGGGACCGACTGCCAGCCGGCGAGATCGAGGGTGTTGGACCCGAGCCCGCGCCAGCTCGTGGGCGGCTGCGCGGCCGCGTCGGCGGCGATCCACTCGATACGCCACGAGTGCCGCGGCGAGGTCGAGGGCAAGAAGCGATCGGCCGGGGCGCGCCGGACCACGAAGCGCTCGAGCTCGGCGAGCGGGTGGCCGAGCGCGTCGTAGATCGAGATGTCGGCGACGACGGTGTCGGCGGTGCTGCGCTCGCGATTGGCGAGCACGGACGAGAAGCGCGGGGCCGTGCGCTGGCCAAACCACACCAGGCGCTCGAGGCTGAACGGGAGCCGCGGCGTGCGATCGGAGGGGTCGGTCTCGCGGAAGGCGAAGCTCAGCAGCGAGAACGAGTTGTCGAGGTAGCCGCCGGGGATCGGTGCGTCGTCGTCGGGCGTGCCGTCCTTGGCGGTCAGGCGTCCGGTCGCGCGGTCGCTCGCGCGCTGCTCGACGCCGTCGAGCCACCACCACTTGGGGCCCCAGACGATCTCGCGCTCTTCGAGGCCCTGCCGATGCTCGGGGGTGCGATCCTCGAGCGCGAGCGCGGCGACATCGAGCTGCGGTCCGACGGCGGGCGGGGCGATCGGGCGCATGCTCATGTTCGCATGCGTGACCCATTGCTCGCCTTGCTTGGTCATGAGCTTCACGTCCCACTCGTCGGAGGCGGGCGAGCTGGGCGTGAGCTCGACGTGAAGATCGAGCACGACGTCGTCGCTCTCGAAGGTGAGCGCGCGGACGAACTCGACGTTGCGCAGCTCGATCGCGCGATCGGGCCAGTGCGACTCGCCGATCGCCAGCGCGACGGCGACGTGAAAGGCACCGGGCACGACCAGCACGCCGTAGACGCGGTGGTCGCCGAGGTAGGTCTGCAGGCGCGGGCCGACGGCGATGCGATGGATGAATCCGGTCGGGACCTCGACGCGCTGACCGGAGAGCGCGTAGCGGCCGACCGCGGTCGCCTCCGCGACATCGGGGCGCTGCTCGACCCAGTAGCGCTCGCGCTGAAACGGGTAGAGCGGGAGATCGACGCGGGTCGGCGAGTGCCGGGCCAAGTAGGTGCTCCAGTCGATCGCGACGCCGCTGCAGTGCAGCTGGGCGAGCGCCTGGGCAATCGCGAGATCATCGCTGCGATCGCGGCGGAGCGAGGGGACGATCGTGACGCGCTGCTGACCGAGCTCGGACAGGCAGCCGGCCGCCATCGACGACAGCACGCCGTGCGGGCCGATCTCCAGCAGCACGGTCGCGCCCTTGGCCTCGAGCGTGCGGACGCCGTCGAGGAAGCGCACGGCCTGGCGGACGTGGCGGGCCCAGTAGTCGGGTGAGCTCAGCTCGGCGGCGGTCGCGAGGTTGCCGCTGACGTTCGAGACGATCGGGATCTGGGCCGGATGAAATTGCAGCGACGCTGCGATCGCACGAAACTCGGCGAGCATCGGCTGCATGAGCGACGAGTGGAAGGCATGGCTGACGCTGAGTCGTCGCGCCTTGCGGCCGAGCCGGGTGAAGTGGGCTGCGATGGCGTCGATGGCCTCGGTGGGACCCGAGACGACGGTCGACATCGGGCCGTTGAGGCCGGCGATCTCGACCGCGGCGACCTCGGCGATCGCAGCGTTCACTTCGCGCTCGCTCGCTTGCAGCGAGAGCATCGCGCCGCCGGGCGGGAGCGCCTGCATGAGACGACCGCGGGCGGCGACGAGGCGGCAGGCGTCCTCGAGCGAGAGCACGCCGCTGACGTGAGCGGCGGTGAGCTCCCCGATCGAGTGACCGAGCAGCAACGCCGGTCGTACGCCCCATGACTCGTAGAGTCGAAACAGCGCGACCTCGAGCGCGAACAGGGCGGCTTGCGTGTACTGGGTCTGATCGATCAGGCCGGCTCGGGGTGAGTCGGGGGCCGCGTGGATGACCTCGCGCAGCGGGATCTCGAGGTGGCGATCGAGCTGCTCGCAGACCTGTGCGAACGCGTCGCGATAGGCTGGCTCGCAGCGCTCGAGCGTGCTGCCCATGCCGAGGTACTGCGCGCCCTGGCCGGTGAACAGGATCGCCAAGGTCGACTGCGCAGGGACGACGCCGATGCCTGCGGGCTCCGTGATGAAGGATCGCAGCGCGGCCGCGAGCGAGCGCTCGGGGGTCGGGACGAACGCGACGCGGCGCTCGAAGTGCGTGCGATGGGCCGCGAGCGAGAAGGCGAGATCGACGGTCGGGGCGTGCTCGTCGAGCGTGGTCAGCAGGTGCTCGGCTTGGGCCCGCAGC
>DATLLB010000959.1:0-4960 GCA_035538075.1 Enhygromyxa sp. | reverse complement strand
CGCCGTCCGCCAGGCCCGGCATGCCTGCAACCTCGCCGGCAGCGGCCAGGTCTTGGCCTCCGCCGACCTGCTCGACGAGCGCGAGCTTGTCACCACCGAAGGTCCCGGAGCGCTGCGGGTCGTGATCGACTTTGCCAAGAGCGACGTGGTGTTCCTGGTCCAGTCGAGCTTCGATCGCCTCGACGGCAAGGCGCAGCCCTTCGCCGAGGCGTTCTACAACGAGCTGTTCGAGATCCATCCGGGCGCGATCGCAGCATTCGAGCACACCGACATGGCCCGTCAGCAGAAGATGTTGATGGACACGCTGGCGCTGGCCGTGCGCGGACTCGATGACTTCGCCAAGATTGAAGCAGCTGTGCGCGAGCTCGGTGAGCGGCACGTGGATTACGGCGCGACCTTGCGCGACTACAAGTTCGTCGGCCAAGCGCTGCTCAACACGCTCGCGCGATTCCTGGGCGACGCGTTCACACCCGAGGCCGAGCTGGCCTGGCGCGAGGTCTACTCGACGCTCGTCCGCACCATGACCTCACATTGAGCCGCCTCAGCCCCGCACATTTACGCACCACATTCAGGCAGACGCTCACGGGACATGCGCCCACCCGCATGCTACTGGCATCGGCGTGACAGCACAGCCGCACGATGCATTCTTCAAAGCTGCATTTGCGTCCCGAGAACATGCGCGCTCAGTGGTCCACCGCATGGTCCCAGCGCTCGAATCAGCCGACCCGACGCTGATCGCCTGGGAGACCATGAAGTGTGAGCCCACGTCCTTCGTGGACCCCGAGCTCGACCCATACCATACCGATCTGCTGTTCTCCGTGGGCATTGCTGGCGCTCCGGCGTACATCTACTTCTTGCTCGAGCATCAGAGCACGACCGATCATGACATGCCGTATCGCGTGCTCGAATACCTCATGCGCGTCTGGGACTACTACGATGCGCAACAACGCGAGCTCCACCCCAAGCGGACCCGCCGGAGCCCAATTCCGTTGATCATCGCCATCGTGATCAGCAACGTGCAGGGAGGCTGGAAGGGACCGCTCTCGTTTCACGACCTGTGCGAGCCCCACCCGAGCAGCCTCCCAGGCTTGGAGAACTTGGTGCCGCACTTCAGCCTCCTGCTCTTGGATCTCTCGGACGTCAGCAACGACGACCTCAGCTCTTGGGCGCTGGCAGCGTTCCCCAAAGCTGCCCTGTTCGCGCTCCGCGACGCCCGCGATCCCGCCAAGCTCCTGCAAGACTTCGAGCACTGGGGCGCACTGATGGCCGAGGCGGCCCAGGCGCCCTCGGGCATGGAGGCCGTACGGCAACTCATGCGCTACCTCGCCCTCGCCAGCCCCAACCTGAACATGGCAGAATTTCGTGCCAGGATCCGCCAGTACCTCCCCAAAGCCGAGACCGAGCTCATGACCATCTACGAACAAGCCCGCCAAGAAGGTCTTCAAACAGGCCGCCAAGAAGGCCAAGTCCGCACGATCGCCAAGCAACTCGCCCTGAAGTTCGGCGAGCTACCGGCCGCCTACGCAACACGGCTGCAAGCGGCGACCACCGAGGACCTCGACCGCTACCTCGAACGCATCCTGACTGCGGACAGCCTCGCAGCGGTGTTCGGCGATCCAGTCTGAGCACTCACGGCCAGCAGGTGCCGAGCAGATCGTCTTCGTTGGCGGCCTCGCAGTTGGGTAGCTCGGGCGGACAGGAGGGCTCGGCCGCTGCGGGATCGCAGATCGGCGTGCAACAACCACTGAAGTCAATCCACGCATCCGGATTGTGGCAGCCCTCGAGGTCGTAGAGCGTCTCGCACACGAGGCCAGGCCCACACGCGAAGTCCAACTGGGAGCACGGTTCGAGCAATCCACGGTCGCCTGGCGGAATTGGGTGACAGCCGCCGCCCCCGGTTTGCCTGTTGGGCACGCACGACCACCCTTCTGCACAAACCGGCGCGAACGGATCACAGGTCTCGGTGCAGACCGAGAACGACTCGCAGGACAGCTCGCCTGGGCAGCCCATGTCGGCCGGCTCGTCGCACCAGGGCATGCATATGCCCTCTTGCTCGAGGCTGATCGGCCCCACGCAAATCAGCCCGACATCACAAGGAAGCGGTGCTTCGACAGCGCCGAACGGAGGCCAGCACGGCTCGCCATCCGCTCCCGGATCCTCGACCTCGTCCTCGCACGACCTGCCCAGGCCGCACTGCTGTCCGGCTGGGCAATTCTGCAGCCCGTAATCGCAGGGCGCGAGGATCTCGTAGTGAAGCGAGCTACCGATCGGTCCGTACGCACGCACGCGATAGACACCCGGTTCCAGATGCTCACCGAACTCGAGGTCAAAATTGTGCCAAGGGGTGGTGCCCGGAGGATAGTGGGTCCAGCCAATATCGTGGCGGCACTCGCAGCTGCCGAGCGCCAGCGTCACGCCCTCGGGCAGCTCGCCGCTCAGGCGATACCAGCCCGCCGTGCGCTCGTCGACCGTCAGTGTCCACTCGACGAACACCCGCTCGGGTTCGGCGAACGCGTTACGAACCCGGGCCGAGTCGCAGTCGAACGTGGCGTCCACGATCAATCGTGGCGGTGAGTCGCCGCGCGGAAGCTCGGGCGCGACGCAGCCCGCCCGCTCGGGCGCGAGCGGCTCGTCGGCAGGGCGCCAGTGCGCGTAGAGATCGAGATCGATCGCGCTCCCGAAGCGCTCGAGATAGGCGAGCCGAACCTGATCCGGCGAGTCGGACCGATTCAGCGTCGCCATGAACTCGAGCACCGCATCGGGTCCATGAGTGTCGATCATCCAGCGCAACAGCTCGCCGGCGAGGTACAGCTCCTCCTCGCTCAGCGAGGTGCCGAGCGTCTTGCTCAACAGCTCGTTCGGGCTCGGCGGATCCCAGCTCGACTCCGCCGTGCACATCGGTCGCGTCAGCGCCGTGGCCACGCCCTCGAAGAACATCGGCTTGGTCGAGCTCACCGCCGAGCGTGCGAGCCGATCGCGGACCAGCTCGCGCGTGAGCGTGCGATCGAACACCTCCGCGCCGACGATCACCTGCCGCGGCGGCTGTATCACGCACAGCTCGTCGTCCTCGGCACACCACTCGCCGATGCGCTCGGGATCGACGACGCGAAGCTCGACCTGCTCGGACATCGGCGCGAGCTCCAGCTCCGCTTCGATGCGCGCGAGCTCGGACTCGGCATGCACGATCGTCCCTCGGCAGACCTGCTCGACCAGCTCGGTCTCGATGTGGACCCGATCTGCGGTCGGCTTGGTCTGCTCACGACAGCCAAGCGCGAGCGCAGCCAAAGCGATCCATCTGTACGATCCCACGTCTGGATCCTACACAAAGAGAGACCGACGCGAGTGTTGCAATGTGCAACGCGAGCGGCTCACTTTGCGAGCGCCTGCGCGAGCGCATCGGCGCTCGTCCCTGCCCGCTCGCACGCAGCCGCCCAGTCCTGCGCCGCAGCACCGTAGAGGTGCGTGCGAACCTGCTCGAGCCCGACTTGCTCGATCGCCGCCGCCACCAACAACCCCGCGATCGGATACGTCTCCGCCTCCGGCCGGCTACGAAAGCCCGCCCCCAGCAGCTCGGCGATCGGCGGCGCTGCGTCGATCCGCTGCGCCCATTGTTCGAGCGTGACCCCGCCGTACTGCCCACTCACGAACACGGCGAGCCCCTCACCGAGCAACACGGTGCCCGCCGGTCCCCAGCTCTCATACGCGAGCACATGCGTGGCCTCGTGCGCGACCAAGCGCTCGAGCGCACCACCGGGCGCGGGGTCATGGCGAAGCACGTGCAGCGCTCGGGCCATCGGCACCGCGTGGCCGTCCCCCTCGTTGCCGGTCAGCGATTGCTTGCTGCGACGATCGGGATACACGTACACATCGATCGCCATCGGCCCTCGAATCTGCAGGCGCTCGACCGCATCCGCGATCCCGCGAGCGATCGCCTCGATCTGTTCGGCCTCGTCCTCCGCCGCCGCAAGCTGCTGCGGAAATGCGAACCGCACCGCGACCTCGGCCACCGTCCGCTCGCTCGTGCGCCACTCGATGCGCCGGGCCGGCGCGGCCATGTTGGCCTCGATCCCCTCGCCCGTGCGCACCCATGAGCCCGTGGCGAGCCGCCCGAACGCGTCGATCACCAGGATCGACTCGGGCCCATGCCGGACGCCGTTGATCTCTGCGATGCCCGGCATGCCCGTCCCGGCGTAGAGCAGAAATTCGGGGTGACGATCGTCGGCCGGGACCACGGCGATCAGCTGATGGCCAGCGCCTTCGTAGGTCTGCTCGCCGATCACCAAGCGTCCGGCCGCGAGCTCGAACGGCAGCTCGAGCTCGGCCAGCAACGCGCTCACCTGCGGCCCGCCATAGACGACCGGGTTGTCCGGCCACCCGTCACGATCGACCGAGGTGTCGCTGACCACCTTGGCGGTCGGAAACAGCGTCGCGCGAATGAGCTCGACCTGCATGGCGATGGCGCGATCGGCCGCGTCGTCGCCCGCAGTGCCGAGCACGTACGTCGGCACGCCACGGCCGAGGAACTCGTTGATCGTGGTCGTGATCGGTGCGGACGCGGGCGCCGGCTCGACGACGGGCGTGGCCTCGACCGCCGCCGCTTTCGGCTCCGCCTCACGCTCCTGCGGCTGCGCCGGATTGCAGCCGCCGAGGCTCACGAGCATGACCATCAAACAGGCCGATCGCATGGCCGCGAGTCTATTACACTCGGACCATGGCGCGGCTGCTCTCGACCTTCGGTCTGCTGCTCGGCTTCGGCCTCGGCCTGCTCGCCTGCGACCGCAAGTGGGACTTCGAGTGCACGGCCGTGTGGACCGACGGCGGCAAGGAAGTGTGGCGCAAGGTCTTCACCTATCCGCAGATGGAGGACGAGAACGCCGCGACCGCGCGCTGCAAGGAAGCGATGCTCGAGGCGCGCCCCCGCGGCGCCGACACGGCCGTCTGCGAGTGCAAGGGCATCGAA
>DATLLB010000958.1:0-8019 GCA_035538075.1 Enhygromyxa sp. | reverse complement strand
AAGCCGATCACCGCCGCGGGCCGCAGGCCACGAAGATCGCCGAGCTCCTCGCCGTTGGTCTCCGTGGCGGTCTCGCTGCCGGCAGTTTCGTCGCTTGCGGTGCCTTCCTTGAGGTCGTCACCACACGCGGACAACACGATGATCGCACACAGCGGTATCGAGAATGACAGGGCAGTTCGCATTCGCAGATTCATGAGCTCCAGCCTCGCTTCGAGGTCGCGGGCGAGACTCTATACCGACTGCCTGGCCAGCAAACCGGAAATCTCCGCAAGCGGGCTCACTCGCCGTTCGACGGGGTGAAGCCAATTCGCTCGAGTAGATCCCAGACCATTCGCGCAGTCGCACCCCACAGCGGCGGATCGGCGATCGCGAACTCGTGCAGCGAATAGCGCGAGCCCTGCCACTCGACGTCGCCCGTGTGTCGGTGAATCGCAGGATCCAACAGCGTGCGCAGCGAGGGCGTCAGGATCCGCTCGACCTCGGGGCTCGTGCGACGGGGCTCCCAGTCGACCGCGACGCGACCGACGAAGGGCACGATCATGAACCCGGTCGGCGTTGGCACGGGCGCGAGCCGACCGAGCACGCTGACATGCTCGCGCGGCAGCCCGACTTCTTCCCACGCTTCGCGCAGCGCAGTGTCGAGCAGATCGCGATCGCCGGGCTCGGGCTTGCCGCCCGGAAACGCGATCTGCCCGGCATGCTGGCGCAGCTTGCTCGAGCGCTCGATCAACAGCAGCGAGGGCCCGTCGCTCCAACGCGGGCCCTCGAGCAGCAAGCCGATCACCGCCGCGGGCCGCAGGCCACGAAGATCGCCGAGCTCGTCGTGCACGCCATCGAGGCGCCGCCCCAGGTCCTTGGGCAGCAGCCTCGTGCTCGCGAAGCCTTCAGGCACGGCTCAGACGCTGAACGAAGAACCGCAGCCGCAGCTGCCGGTGGTGTTGGGATTGCCGAACTTGAAGCCGGCCCCCTGCAGGCCCTCGACGTAGTCGATCTCGGTGCCCATCAGGTACATGAAGCTCATCTGATCGCACACGAGCTTGACGCCGTGGAGCTCGAACTCGTTGTCGCCCTCGGCCGGCTCGTCGAAGAAGAGGTCGTACTGGAAGCCGGCGCAACCGCCTCCGATGACCTTGACGCGCAGGGCGTAGCTGTCCTCGATGTCCTCGGCCTTGCGGATCTCCATCACCTTCTCGGCCGCGACGGGGGTCAGGGTCAGAGCGCCGGCCATACCCGAATCCATAGTCGGGTCCATGACGGGGGTCTCGAGCTCGGTGCTTTGCGTGCTGGTTTCGGACATTCGGCTCTCTCGTTTCGGTTGCCCGTCTCTCCCACGCACGTACGAGTTTGCGGCGGGCGAGGTTGCGCAGGCGTACGGCCCCAAGGGGCATGAACCAGGCAAGAGAATGGTCTGCTCGCGTTCCGGGGTCAACTGTGCAAGCGGCCGCGACGGGCCGGCAGTCGTACGCGTACGTGAGGGTGCGTGAGGTTGACGCGAGCGCTCGGGCGCGCCGAAGCACCCCCGTTTTGGCGGCGATCCTCATGAGATCTCTGGTTTGACAGCGCGGCCAGCGTCCGCCTAGGGTCAGTTCCAGAATGCAACGATTCAGCTCGATCGCGCTCGGCATCGCAGCCCTGGCAGCCCTCACCACCCTCGCGTGCACGGGGGAGAGCCGGGAGGAAAAGATGCGCAAGCAGATGGCGTACGACACCGCGACGCCGGAGGACGGTCCGGACGTCGACGAGGTGCGCCCACCGATCCCGGCGCATCCGACCCGCGATGCGCTCGCGCCGGTGCTGAGCAAGCTCTACGCGGCCGACACGCTGCCCGACGTGCAGGAGGCCGAGCTCAAGGTCGCCGGTCAGGACTACGAGATCACCAACCCCGGCGTGCTGGCGATCATCAACATCAAGCCCGGCATGTCGAAAGCCGAGCAGGCCAAGGCGATCGTCAAGGGCGTGGCCGAGGCCGACGCGTTCGCGGTCCGCAACGACGCCGAGCTCTACTTCCCCGAGCAGCTCAACAAGATCAAGTTCAGCTTCGACGAAGAGCAGCGCGACCTGATCCGCGTCGTCTACGGTGATCTGCGGCTGCTCGACTTCTTCGCGTCCGAGGCCGCGGCGGCGACCATCGACCAGCTCGACGGCGAGCTGAAGACCGCCGTCAACGAGCTCAAGGACGACTACTTGGCTCGCAAGGACGAGATTTGGGCCAAGTGGATGAGCGTCAAGATGTACGCCCGCCGCGTGGTCGCCTACGACCAGCCCTTCAAGCCGATCCTCCGCACGCTCCGCAAGTCGTTCGACATGAAGGAGCCCGAGCCGATCACCTGGGCCGAGGCGCACGATCCGGCGTTCAGCGAGTGGGCCAACACGATCAACGGCGACGACGAGCTGTTCAAGATGTTCACCAACCTCGCGCAGCTGCGCGAGCAGGAGGAGTTCCGCGGCGACACCCACGCCCGCTGGGCGGTCGAGGGCTCGGACAAGATCCCCGACGTCGCGCGCAAGGTGAAGATCGACGACGAGCTCGGCTTTGGTGTGTACCGCGAGGATCTCGGCGGCGGCTATCAGGAGATGACCTTCGTGTTCTCCAAGAAGCTGGCGGGCACCAAGCTCAAGGAGGCGTACCTGCGCTCGCTGCTGTACCGGCAGGTGTTCACCGACTTCGCGACCTTGTCGGCGGCCGGCGGTGACTTCGAGGAGGGCATGGTGCCCGACAAGCACGATCCCGACTACGCCTACTGCGCCTCGCGGATGGCCCTCGACGGGATGATCAACGACTTCAGCAGCGACAAGCCGCTGCTCGCCGGGCTCACCTCGACCGAGACCAACGAAGACAGGCTGGTGACCAAGGCGGTCGACTGCGTGCTCGCTCGGATCCCGACCGGCATCAACCGTGGCGTCGAGGGCGACGAGGCCCGCCCGCCTGCGATGTCGACCCGCACCGCGTTCTCGCAGATGCTCGCGCGCTTCACCAAGATCGACGTCAACCTCGACAACATGCGCAAGGACGTGGCCAAGTCGCAGGAAGTGCTCGACGCCGAGGCGCTGCTCGAGCAGTACGACAAGCAGCGCAAAGAGGCGGGAGAGTGACCGCACCGATCGAATCTCTGGACACCGCGGCGATCGAGGCGGGGCTGCCGAGCTTCGACGCCGACACGCTCGCCGCGATCATCCGGCGCACCAACCACGAGTACTGGAACCTCAACGCGCCGACGATCCCCGATCCGCTCTACGATCGGGTGGTCGAGGCGCTGCGTCGGCTCGATCCCGATCACGAGGCGCTGCAGGAGCTCGGCGAGAGCGTGCCCGAAGGGCCGGTGATCGAGGCCGACGCGACCCGCGAGATCCCGCCCGAGCAGCGGCTCGGGGCGCCGGTTCGGCACACCCGGTCGATGCTCTCGCTCGACAAGTGCTACAGCGCCGAGGAGCTCGACGCGTGGGCGTCGAAGTTCGACGGCGAGATTTTGGTGATGCCGAAGATGGACGGCGTGGCTTGCTCGCTGCGCTACACCGAGAAGGGCGAGCTGTTCCTGGCCGCGACGCGCGGCAGCGGGACCGAGGGCGAGGACATCACCGTCAACGCGCTCGACGTCGCCGACATCCCGGCCAAGCTCAACGCCAAGGCGGCCGCCGGGCGCAACCTCGCGATCGAGGTCCGCGGCGAGCTGTTCATGAAGCTCTCGGTGTTCGAGCGCTACAAGGAGAAGTACTCGAACCCGCGCAACCTGACGGCCGGGGCGATCAAGCACAAGGAGCGCGGCAACACCCGCTCCTACAGCCTGAGCTTCTACGCCTACGACCTGCTCAACCACGAGCTCGTGCACGAGCGCGACAAGTTCGAGCTGCTCAAGGCGCTCGGCTTCAAGGTCGAGGAGGTCGAGTTCGTGCCGCGCGACGCCCTGCCCGAGGCGTTCGAGCGCTGGGCGAAGCGCCGCGCCGAGCTCGACTACGAGATCGACGGCGTGGTCTATCGCGCCGCCGACGTGAGCGAGCAGGAGCGGCTCGGATCGACCAGCCATCACCCGCGCTGGTCGATCGCGTTCAAGTTCCAGGGCGACACCGGGACCACCACGCTCGAGGACGTGCTGTGGTCGGTCAGCCGGACCGGCACCATCACCCCGGTCGCGATCTTCAAGCCGATCGAGCTGTCGGGCGCGATGGTCGGGCGCGCGGGGCTGTTCAACCTCAACCGCTTCGAGGAGCTCGGGCTGACCGAGGGCGCGACGATCGAAGTGACGCGGCGCGGCGGCGTGATCCCGCACGTCGAGCGCACGATCGCCCCGGGCCCGAACGGCAAGCACTACGAGATCCCCAAGCGCTGCCCGGCCTGCAACAGCGAGGCGGTCCGTCGCAAGAAGCGTGAAGGCGAGTTCCTGTTCTGCTCGAAGCCCGACCAGTGCGTCTCGGCCCGGCTCGGCGAGCTGCAGCACTTCGCCAAGGTCATCGACATCCAGGGTTTTGGGCCCAAGGTCGTGACGCAGGCGGTCGACGCCGGGCTTTTGTCGAGCCCGGTCGACTTCTACACGCTGCGCGTCGACGATCTCGAGTCACTCGAGCGACTCGGCCGCAAGAGCGCGCAGAACCTCGTCGATCAGGTCGACGCCCACCGCACGATCGAGCTGCCCACCTTCCTGCAGGCGCTCGGCATCGATCACCTCGGCAAGCAGAACGCGATCGTGCTGGCCAACGAGTTTCGCACGCTCGCGGCCATCCGCGCGCTGACCCGCGAGCAGCTGCTCGACGTGCGCGGCATCAAGGACGCGATCGCCGACGCGATCCTGGCCGGGCTCGCCGAGCACAGCGAGCTGATCGACGGGCTGCTCGAGCACGTGAGCGTGACCGATCTGCCCGAGGCCGGCGCGGCCGAGGAGACGGCGACCAGCGCGAGCGAGGGCGAGGGCGTGCTGGCGGGCCAGAGCTTCCTGTTCACCGGCGCGCTCGAGGCTTTTACTCGCAAAGCAGCCGAGGAGAAGGTCACCGAGCACGGCGGCGTGAATGCCAGCGGCGTCAGCAAGACGCTCGACTACCTGGTGGTCGGCGCGGGCAAGGGCGCCAAGTCGAGCAAGCAGAAGAAGGCCGAGCAGCTGCTCGAGGGCGGGGCCAAGCTGAAGATCATCGGCGAGCAGGACTTCCTGCAGATGATCGGCGAGGGCTGACGTGACTGAAGCTGCGCCGCTGCGCCTGCGGGTTCGCGAGTTTCGCGAGACCGATCCAGGCCGCAGCTGGCGGCTGCTCGCGGGCACGCTCGGGCTGCTCGCTTGCGCTTGGACGCTGGTGTTCGTGCTTCCGTGGTGGCCGCTGCGCTTGGGGCTCGCGCTGCTGGTCGGCGGGCTGCTCTTGCGGCTGTGCTCGTTCGGCCACGACTACCTGCACGGCGCGATCCTGGCTCGCTCACAGCCTTCACGTCGCTCCGCGACTGACTGGGCCAAGCTGCTGTTCACCGGCGTCGGGCTACTGGTGCTCGCGCCCCCGCGGGCGTGGAACGACACGCACAATTACCATCACGCCCACAATGGCCGGCTGCCGGGCGAGCCGATCGGTGCCTTTCCGCTGCTGACCGCGGCCGCCTGGCGCGAGGCTTCGCTCGCGCAGCGGCTGGTTTATCGAATGGCACGCAGCCCCGTGGCGATGCTGCTCGCATGGCCGGGCTTGTTCGTGCTCGGCTTGAACCTGCGCTACTTCCTGAAGAACCCGAAGCGCTACATCTCGAGCGGGGCTGCCCTGCTGCTGCACGGCGGCGTGCATGCGCTGGTGTGGACGCAGCTCGGGCCGCTCGACTGGGCGCTCGCGCTGGCGGTGCCGTACACGGTGATGTCGACGGCCGGCGCCTACCTCTTTTACATCCAGCACAATTTCCCCGGCGCGGTGCATCACGATCACTCGCGCTGGGATCGCCGTGACGCCGCGCTGTCGGCCTCGTCGTACCTGGGCTTGCCGGGTTGGCTGCACTGGTTCACGGGCAACATCGGCTATCACCACATTCACCACTACGACGCGCGCGTGCCTTTTTATCGGCTGCCGGAGGCGTTCGCGGCGGTGCCCGAATTCACGCGCACGCCCGACTCGAGCCTGCGACCGCGCGACGTGATCCGGGCGTTCTCGCTGCTGATCTTCGACGAGCAGGCCGGGCGCATGGTCGCGGCTCGGGAGCTACGCTGAGATGGAACACCGCGCATTTCCGAAGATCCCGACCATCCTGGCCGACGCCGCCGGTGGCGGGCGCTGGGTGGCGACCGAGAAGATCCACGGCGCGCAGCTGGTGGTCGCGAGCGACGGCGACGTGGTGCGCTTCGGCAAGCGCAAGGCCTGGCTGGACGGCGACGAGCCGTTCTTCGGCTGGCAGATGCTGCGCAACGAGCTCGAGGTCGCGACCACCACGATCCACGCCGCGCTCGCTCGAGATGCGGCGATCTACATCTATGGCGAGCTGTTCGGCGGCGCCTATCCGCACCCGGAGATCGAGGCCCTGCCGGGGCTGAGCCCGGTGCAGACCGGCATCTGGTACGCACCGACGCTGCACTTCGCCGCGTTCGATCTCTTGCTGGTCACGGCCGACGACGAGCCGGTGTTTCTCGCTCACGCGCAGCTCGAGAGCCTCGCGCAGGAAGCCGGGCTGCTCACAGTCCCGGTCCTCGGTCGCGGCACGCGACGCGAGCTGCTCGAGCTGCCGGTTCGCTACGGCAGCACCGTCGCGGGCCTGCTGGGGCTGCCGGCGATCGCCGACAACGTCGCCGAGGGCTACGTGCTCAAGCCCGACGCCGAGCTGCCCGCGCGCACGCGTGCGCTGGTCAAGCACAAGATCCCCGAATTCGACGAGAACCGCTTTGACGAGAGCATGCCCTTCGATCACCACGCGCAGCTCTCGATCGCCGAGCTGCTGCGCTGGGCCGCGGTGATGATCAACCCAGTGCGGATCGCCAGCGCGCGCTCGAAGGTCGGCGAGGAGCCAGCGGCGATCGCCGAAGAGGTGGCCCTCGACGTGTGGATCGATCTCGAGGCGATCTATCCGCGACGCATGCTGGCGCTCGACGGCGACGAGGAATCCGAGATCCGCACGGCCTTGCTCGAGCTTGCGCGAGCCGCCGCGAAGTAGCGCTATTTCCGCGTAACCTGCGCGAATTCGGCCGCCAACTCGGCGCTGCGCGCGTGATTTTTGGAGCGCGCGCCTGAGCAAAAACCTCGAATTCGGGCTCCAGTGAGCCGGAGTCTCTCAGCGACCCCTGGCGGCAGGCTCCCGGCAGAGACCCGTCTCTCACGATCACCTGCCGCCAGGCTCCCGGCAGAGATCCGTCTCTCACGATCGCCTGTCGGCAGGCTCCCGGCAGAGACCCGTCTCTCACAATCGCCTGCCGCCTGGCGCTCTCGAGAGACCGTCTCTCACGATCACCTCTCGCCAGGCTCCCGGCAGAGACCCGTCTCTCACGATCGCCTGCCGTCAGCGCTCCTGCTCGAGCAGCCACGCGTCGATGCGCGACCACTGCTCGAACAGCCACGCGTCGTAGTCCTCCCGCCCGATCTCGGCCGCGGGGATCCGCCACAGCCGAACGCGAACCTCCGCGTCGAGCAGCGCACCGCGGGCGAGATCGCCGAGCCCGTTCGCGCGCTCGAGCCCGTGATGAGCGAGCAGCACCACGTCTAGCTGCGGCGCACGCTCGAGGATCGCCACGACCGCTCCGCTGCGCGGCAGCAGGGTCCGGTGCAGCTGCTGCGCTCGTGCGAGCGCGACCGCATCGCCGGCGGCTTCGAGCCGAGCGAGCTGGCGCTCGCGCCCGCGCACGGAATAGCGGCTGCCCTCGGGATAGACATTGATCGCGTCGTCCGGCGCCAAGTCGTCCGTCAGCGCCGCGATCTCGCGCGCCTGCTCCTCGCGCTTGCGTTGGCCGGGTTGCACGAACGCGTTGGGGATCCGCCCGCCGACCACGTCGAGGCACGGATCCCAGCGCATCGCCGTCTTGAGCACATAGCGGATGCGGCGACGATGAGGCACGCCTGCGAGCACGATCGGCAGCGCGTAGT
>DATLLB010000957.1:0-8967 GCA_035538075.1 Enhygromyxa sp. | reverse complement strand
CGTCGACCTCGAGCGCGCGAGCGCGGGCAAGGGCCGCATCGACAAGTTCATGAGCAAGGCGGTCGAGAAGGGCAAGCTCTCGGAGGCCGACAAGCAAGCCACGCTCGAGCGCATCACCTGCGTCAACGGCATCGAGGATCTCGGGCCCTCGGACTTCGCGATCGAGGCGGCGACCGAGAGCATCGATCTCAAGAAGCGGCTGTTTCGCAGCCTCGATCGCGCGCTCAAGCCCGGCGCGATCCTGGCGACCAACACCTCATCGATCTCGATCACGCTGCTCGGCGCCGAGACCAGCCGACCGAGCAACGTGGTCGGCATGCACTTCATGAACCCGGTGCCGATCATGAAGCTGGTCGAGCTGATCCGGGGGCTGCCGACCGACGACGAGACCTACGAGGCCACCAAGGCGCTGGCGGTGAAGCTCGGCAAGACCGTGATCACCTCCAAGGACTCGCCCGGCTTCATCGTCAACCGGATCCTGATCCCGCTGATCAACGAGGCCTGCTTCGCGCTGCAAGAGGGGCTCGGCAGCGCCGAGGACATCGACACCGGGGCCAAGCTCGGCTTGAACCACCCGATGGGGCCGCTCGAGCTCGCCGATCTGATCGGTCTCGACACGTGCCTGGCGATCGCCGACGTGCTGCTGCGCGAGCTCGGCGACGACAAGTACCGCGCCGCCAACGTGCTGCGCATGCACGTCGCCGCGGGCTGGCTCGGGCGCAAGACCGGGCGCGGCTTCTACGACTACAAGGGCCGCTGACATGTCCAGCTACGAGACGCTCGAGATCGAAGACCGCGGCTTCGCCCGCGTCGTCCGCATCAATCGTCCGAAGGCCCTCAACGCGCTCAACCCCACGGTGATCGCCGAGCTCTCGCGCGCGGTCGAGGAGCTCGGGCAGCAGCTCGAGACCGGCAACTGGGGCGTGCGCGCGCTGATCCTGACTGGGGCCGGCGACAAGGCGTTCGTGGCCGGGGCCGACATCGCGTCGATGGTCGACATGAACAAAGACCAGGCCCAGGAGTTCGCCAGCCGCGGGCATGCGGTCGGCGAGATGCTGGCCAACCTCGCGGTCCCGGTCATCGCCGCCGTCAACGGCTTCGCGCTCGGTGGCGGCTGCGAGCTCGCGCTCGCGTGCGACTTCATCATCGCCAGCGACAAGGCCAGGTTCGGGCAGCCCGAGGTCAAGCTCGGCGTGATCCCGGGCTTCGGCGGCACGCAGCGGATGATCCGTCGAGTCGGCATCGCCCGCGCGCTGGAGCTGTGCGTGACCGGTGACATGATCAAAGCCGACGAGGCGCTTCGCATCGGCTTGGTCAATCGCGTGGTCGCAGGCGAGCAGCTGCTCGACACCTGCCTGGCGATGGTCGACGGCATCGCGAAGATGGGCCCGCTGGCGGTGGCTGCGGCCAAGCGCGTGATCCATCAGGGCGCCGAGCTCCCGCTCGCGGCCGCCAACCTGCTCGAGGTCCAGACCTTCGCCGGTCTGTTCGAGACCCGTGATCAATCCGAAGGCATGCGTGCCTTCCTCGAAAAGCGCGACGCGCAGTTTACCGGGGAGTAGTCAGTGGATTTCGATTTCACCGAAGAGCACGAGCACATCCGTCGGACCGCCCGCGAGTTCGCAGCCCGCAGCGTCGCGCCGGTCGCCGCCGAGATCGACAAGAACGCGCGCTTCCCTGCCGAGCTGGTCGCCGAGATGGGCGAGCTCGGGCTGATGGGCATCGAGGTCGAGCCCGAGTGGGACGGCTCCGGGCTCGATCCGATCGCCTATGTGATCGCGATGGAGGAGATCAGCGCCGCGTGTGCTTCGACCGGCGTGATCATGTCGGTCAACAACTCGCTGGTCTGCGATCCGCTGCGCAAGTGGGCCAACGACGCGCAGAAGGACAAGTGGCTGCGCCCGCTCGCGTCCGGCCAGAAGCTCGGCTGCTTCATGCTCAGCGAGCCCGAGGCCGGCTCCGACGCGGCCGCGCAGAAGACCGTCGCCGAGGTCGACCCTTCAGGGGACGGCTTCGTGATCAACGGCGTCAAGAACTGGATCACCAACGGGCCGCAGGCCGACGTCGGGATCCTGATGTGCATGACCGACAAGGCCAAGGGCCATCGCGGCATCTCGGCGTTCATCATCGACATGAACGCGCCGGGGGTCAGCCGCGGGCACAAGGACGACAAGCTCGGCATTCGGGCCAGCCACTCGTGCCAGATCTTCTTCACCGATCACAAAGTCGGCCGCGACCAGCTGCTCGGCGAGGTCGGCGACGGGTTCAAGGTCGCGATGAGCACGCTCGACTGCGGGCGCATCGGCATCGCCGCACAGGCGCTGGGCATCGCTCGTGGCGCGTTCGAGGCCGCAGCTCGCTATGCGACCGAGCGCAAGACCTTCGGCAAGCCGATCGCCGACCACCAGGCGATCAGCTTCATGCTCGCCGACATGGCCACCGAGATCGACGCGGCCCGGCTACTGACCTATCGTGCCGCCGCGCTCAAGGCTGCCGGTCGTCGGCACTCCACCGAGTCGGCGATGTGCAAGCTGATGGCCTCGGAGGTCGCAAACAAGGTCGCCAAGAACGCCGTGCAGATCTTCGGCGGCAACGGCTACGTGACCGAGTATCCGGCCGAGCGCCACTATCGGGACGCGAAGATCACCGAAATTTACGAGGGCACGAGCGAGATTCAGCGCGTGGTGATAGCCTCGAACATCATCAGGGCCATCTCGGCCAGCTAACCGGATACGTGATGACGATGACCCCCAGCAAAACCATCTCTGTCCTTGGTCTCATCGCGCTGATCAACCTGATCGGGGCGCTCGGATGCAGGCCCAAGCCGCCCACCAACGAAGAGCTGCTCAGCCAGTACGACGGTGGCAAGTACGAGAGCGACATGGTCGCGACCGACTACGAGACCGTCGAGGATCAGGGCGACTCGATCGACCCGCGCACGCAGGCCGCGATCCAGGACACCATCACCACCGTCTACGTGACCGACTTCGAGAAGTGCCTCGAGCAGGAGATGTCGCGGCTCGAGAACCGCTGGGTGGCCGGCGACTTCGCCCTCGACATCACGATCGAGACCTCCGGACTGGTCTCGGCGGTGAAGTTCCTGGAAGTGGACATCAAGGAGCGCAAGACCCTCAACGACAAGGGCGAGTTCGTCAGCGAAGGCGGCAAGGCTCCGCGCACGGCCGACAACTTCCAGTCCTGCGCCGAGGGCAAGGTCTACAAGTGGGAGTTCGACCCCGCGCCCGAGGCCACCTACACGCACAGCTACAACGGTCGGGTCGGCGAAGCCTGGTGATGTCCGGATGGACTTCACACCAACCGAAACCCAAGAAATGATCCGCGACACCGCTCGGCAATTTGCCGCGCGGACGCTCGAGCCCAACGCCGTCCGGCTCGACCGCGAGCACGCGTTTCCGCTGCAGTCGCTGGGCGAGGCGGCCGAACTCGGGCTGCTCGGCATCAACGTCTCGGGTGACTACGGCGGCGTGGAGGCGGGGGCGGTCGCGTACAGCCTCGCGGTCACCGAGCTCGCGCGGGCGTGCGCGGCCACGACCGTGGCGATCTGCGTGTCGAACATGGTCGCCGAGGTCATCTGCGCGTTCGGTAACGCGGACCAACGCAGCGAGCACGTGGCCAAGCTGTGCAGCGGCGAGTATGTGGTCGGTGGCTTCGCGCTGTCCGAGTCGGGAGCCGGCAGCGACCCCGGCGGTATGACCACGCGCGCGCGCAAGACCGACAAGGGCTGGGTGATCGACGGCTCCAAGCTGTGGATCACCAGCGGCACGCATGCAGGTCTGTTCGTGGTCTGGGCCCGCACCAGCGACGCGCCGGGGGCCCGCGGGGTGTCGTGCTTCTTGGTGCCCGGCAACGCGCCGGGTCTCACCGCCGGCAAGCCCGAGGAGAAGCTCGGCCAGCGCGGCAGCCCGACCACCGCGCTCGAGTTCGACGGCGTCGAGGTCGGCGACGAAGCGCTGCTCGGCGAGCTCGAGCGTGGCTTCCCGATCGCAATGATGGCGCTCGACGGCGGGCGCATCGGCATCGCCAGTCTGGCGCTGGGCGTGGGCTTGGCCGCGAGCGACTTCGCCAACCGCTACGCGCTCGAGCGCAAGCAGTTCGGGCAGTCGATCACCAACTTTCAGGCGATCCAATGGATGGTGGCCGACAGCGCGACCGAGCTCGACGCGGCGCGAATGCTGGTGCTGCGCGCCGCGTGGCTCAAGCAGCAGGGCAGGGCGTTCACGCGCGAGGCGTCGATGGCCAAGCTCTACGCGTCGGAGCGAGCCTTCTGGGCCTGCAACCGCGCGCTGCAGATGCTCGGCGGCTACGGCTACACCCAGGACTTTCCGGTCGAGCGATACCTCCGGGACGTCCGGGTCACGATGATCTACGAAGGCACGAGCGAGATTCAGCGCATCGTGATCGGCCGCGACGTCGTCCGTCAGTTTGCGGGATAGCGCCAAGCGAGCGAACGGCCGCGAAGCGGCCACCCGCGGCTCGAACTGAGGCGGCCGCGGGGGGCTAAAGAGCTAGCGACCGCAGGCGACGTTGCGGCGCTGGAGCTCGGCCGCTTCTTCGTCGCCGGCCATCACCGCCTCGTGGCCGAGCCAGCGAAACATCGCGTTGGCCAGCGCCGTCTCGCCGCGCTCGTCCCAAAGCCAGACGGCGAGGTTGCACAGCGGATCGTGGATCTGCGAGAAGGCCACGCGCGTCAGCTCGCCACCGCCGAGCTCGCAGACCTGCTCGTACTGCTCGCGCACCGACATGAACTCGCGCAGCTCGTCGAGCGGGTTGAGCGGCTTGCGAGCGCGCACGCGGGCGTCGAGGCCCTCGCACACGACCGCGAGCTCGTCGAGCAGCGCATGACGAAGCTCGCGAGCGACGCGGCGCAGGGAAGAGCAGTCGCGCTCGAGCACCGAGAGCGGCACGCCGGCTGCCAGCGCGAGCGCGGACAGATCGGCCTCGACCTGGCGACCGAGGCGATCGATCACCTGATCGGGATCACCCGCACGCAGGGCCAAGGCTCGCCGCGCGGTCCGATCGCGCAGCTGCGGATCGCCGAGCTGGCGATCCCACGCGCGACCCAGATCCAACAGCTGCTCGGGGCCGATCTTGCCGCTCGCCACCGCCTCGCTGTGCGCCACCAAGAGCGCGGCGCCTTCGAGCACTCGCTCGGGCGCCGCGATCGGCCGCCGCACCTCGGGCACGACCTCGGCCGGCAGCACCCGCAACGCACGACGCAGCAGCGGCAGCGTGCGCAGCCGGGCGCCGCTGATCAACCAGCGAACGATCAAGCTCGCGTTGCTCGGGACCGGCGGGTAGCCGATCAACCGGGCGGCGATGTCACCGAGCAATCGGGTGGTGCGAGAGCGGCGATGCGGCGAGCGTCCGCGCAGCTCGACCTCGGCCCAAGCGCCACGATCGGCCGCGTCGGCGGTCAGCCACTCGTTGGCCAGATAGCGGCTCAGTGGCGGGCGATGATCGTCGTCGAAGTCGGCGACGATCCGCATGAGTCGACGGGCTGCGCTGCGATCCCCGAGCGCGTCGGCCAGCAACGCGCTGCCCAGCACGCCCGGAGCCTCGAGCGGCTCGAGCTCGTCGCGCCTGCGACTCAACCACGCGATCGCGGACGGATCCGGGACCCGCTGCCGCAGCACCGCCCACGCGCCCGCGACCAGCTGACCACCCGGCACATCACCGCGCCACACCCAACCAGCCAGCTGTGCGAAGTGCCACGCCGCGCGCCACCAGCCGAGCGGGATCAATACAAAGCGAGTGATCGGCCAGGGGAACAGCAGCACCAGCACCGCCGCGAACGGGATCAGGTGCAGCACGTGCCCGCGGGCGATCGACAAGGCGAACAGCGCGGCGACGTAGCTCAGGATCAGCGCCAGGACCCCCGACCACAGCCCGCGCGCCCACTGCTTCGGGGGCAGGTGCGACGACACGCCCAGACTCTCCCAGCGGTGCAGCAGCGTCGGCAGCAGGATCGCCGCGGTGGTGAAGAGCAGCGGGAACATCGGCATGATCAGCGCCAGCCCAACGCGGACAGAGCCGCCGAAAATCCCCGCGCATCGGCGACCGTGTCGTCTGCTGCGATCGCGGCCGGATCAGACGACCACGGCTGGCTCAGCACCCACAGCTCGTGAAACAAGCGACGCTGCGGATCGCGGAGCTCGGCCATCGCCTCGCGGACCTTGGCCCCGTCACGTCGACCGGGACCGAACGGGGTCGCGTAGGCGCGCGCACCCGCGAGGTCGAGCTCGAGCATGGCCAGCAACTTCTGGCCCGCTCGCTCGATCTCCGCCCGAGAGCAGTCGGGTGCGACTTCGAGCACGTAAAAAGGATTATCGACCAAGCGGGCCGACGTGGACTCTTTCAGAGAGATCGCCTCGTGCGTGGTCATGGGGATGTCGACCGCGTGCTGACGAGGGCGCTAGGGAAAAGTTCCGGTAAATTTCGGAACCTTTGATCTTTCTGGAAACCACGCACGGAACGCAGTTCACGCGGGGTTTCGGACAATCAGCGCGAAAGCGCGCTGGGTCCTCGCCGAGAATCGGGTAACACTCGCTTCACGTCGCGGTGTTCGGAACCGCGGACGACCGAGGCGAATGGCCATCGACGTCGAAGCTGCCTACCGACGCTATGGGCCGATGGTGCTACGCCGCTGTCGCCAGATGCTCCGTGACGAGCAACAGGCCACCGACGCCATGCAGGACGTTTTCGTACAGCTGCTGCGCAACCGCGAGCGCCTCGAGGATCGTGGCATGTCGAGCCTGCTCTATCGCATCGCCACCAACATCTGCCTCAACAAGATCCGCAGCAGCAACCGCCGGCCCGAGGACGCGCAGTCCGAGCTGCTGGTCCGGATCGCCGACTCGGGTGTCGAAGAGGCCCGCTCGGAGGCCCGCTCGGTGCTCGACCGCGTGCTCGGGCGCGAGCCGGTCTCGACCACGACCATCGCGGTCATGCACCTGCACGACGGCATGACCTTGCAGGAGGTCGCGGACGCGGTCGGGCTCTCGGTCTCGGGCGTCCGCAAGCGGCTGCGCAAGCTCAAGGCCAGCCTCGCGGAGCTCGAGCAGCTGGAGGCCGCGACATGACCGAGCGACGCACGCCCCCGGATCTGTTGGTCGAGCAGCTGGCGCTCGGTGAGCTGGACGAAGCCCAGGCTGGGCCGCTGCGAGCTCAGCTCGCGCGCGAGGCCGCGGAGGGTGGACGCGATCGGCTGGCCGAGATCGCAACCTCGAACGAGGAGATTTTGGCCGACTACCCACCCGAGCGGGTCGCGGCCGACATTCGTCGTCGGGCCGCTCGCACTGAGGGTGCGTCGCGGAGTCGCTCGAGCCTGTGGATGCTCGCGCCCGCGCTGACGGCCGCGGTCGTGCTGATCTGGGTGGTCACGCGCGACGACGAGGGCGCTGCGATCGCGCAGCACGACACCCGCGCGACGCTGGTCGATGACGGCGAGCCGGAGCCGATCCGCATCAAGGGCGGCGTCGAGCCGCACCTCGTGATCGATCGCCAGACCCAGAGCGGCCACGAGCGCCTCGCCGCGGGCGAGTCGGTCGTGGCCGGCGATCTGCTGCAGGTCAGCTACGTGCCGGCCGGGCGACGCGAAGGCGTGATCGTGTCGATCGACGGCGCGGGCGTGGTGACGCTGCATCATCCGAGCGACGCCGCAGCCGTGCCGAGCCTGGGCGAGGGCGACGAGGTCCCGCTCAGCCATGCCTACGAGCTCGACGAGGCGCCGGGCTTCGAGCGCTTCGTGATCGTGACCCGCGATGAAGGGCCGCTGTCGGTCGCCGAGGTGCTGGCCGCCGCCGAGCAGCTCGCGGCCAACCTCGAGCAGGCCGAGTCCGCGCCGCTCTCGCTGGCAGGCGAGGGGTGGATGCAGCACTCGGTGCTGCTGCGCAAGCCCAAGCCCGCCGCGCCCAGCCCCGCAAACGAGGCCGATCCGTGAGCAGGATCGTCGCGGGCGTGCTGCTGCTCGTGCTCGCGTTGATCTGCTGGTCGCCGAGCCGGCCCGCCCACGCGGCCGAGCCCGAGGTCGCCGTGCGCCGCTTCGCGCTGCTGGTCGGGGCCAACGACGGCGGGACCGAGCGCGAGCAGCTGCGCTACGCAGCGACCGACGCGGAGCTGCTCGGCAAGGCGCTGCTCGAGCTCGGCGGTGTCGAGGCGGCCGATCGCGTGGTGCTGGTCGATCCCGACGTGGCCGCGCTCGAGCAGGGCTTTGCGACCATGCAAGCCAAGATCGAGCGCGCCAAGCAGGCCGGCGCCCGCGTGCAGTTCTTCTTCTATTACTCGGGGCACAGCGACGAGACCGGGCTGCTGCTCGGCGGCGTGCACTTCGACTACAAGCGCCTGCGCAACCTGATCGACAAGGTCAGCGCCGACGTGCGTATCGGCGTGCTCGACTCGTGCTCGAGCGGCGCGTTCACTCGCTTCAAGGGCGGCAAGAAGCAGGCGCCGTTTCTGGTCGGCTCGGCCGCGCAGGTGCAGGGCCACGCGTACCTGACCTCGAGCTCGGCCGACGAGGCCGCGCAGGAGAGCGACCGGATCGGCGGCTCGTTCTTCACCCACTTCCTGGTCACCGGCCTGCGCGGCGCCGCCGACTTCGATGGTGATCGCCAGGTGACCCTCAACGAGGCCTACCAGTTCGCGTTCGACGAGACGCTCGCGCGCACCGAGACCACCGCTGGCGGACCGCAGCACGCTGCGTACGACATCCAGCTGGCGGGCACCGGCGATCTGGTGATGACCGATCTGCGCAAGACGTCAGCCAAGCTCGAGATCGCGGGGGATGTCGCCGGTCGGCTCTACGTCCGTGATCGTCGAGGCAAGCTCGCGGCCGAGCTGTTCAAGCCGAAGGACGCCGGCTCGGTCACGCTCGCGCTCGAGCCCGGCAAGTACGCGGTGACGATCGACGACGGCCGCAATCTCCATCGCGCCGACGTCGAGGTCCGCAGC
>DATLLB010000956.1:0-3080 GCA_035538075.1 Enhygromyxa sp. | reverse complement strand
GACCTTGCCTCCGGGCAGCACGCCCGCGATCACGCGCGCAGGATCGATGCCGAGCTTCGCCGCCACGGCCGCCGCGGTCCGGGGGTTGTCGCCCGTGATCATCGCGATCTCGACACCTGCGCGGCGCAGCGCCGCGAGGGCCTCGCTCGCGCCCGGTCGGATCGGATCGGCGACCGCGAGCGTGGCCACCAGGCGACCGTCGATCGCCACGCACACGGGCGTCTTGGCCTCGGCCGTCAGGCGCTCGAGGATCGCTCGCGTGGGCGCGAGCGCGTGGCCGAGCGAGGTCATGAAGCGATCGGCACCAAGCTCGACCGTGCGACCCTCGACGATCCCTCGCACGCCAAAGCCCGGCACGGCCTCGAACTCCGAGACGCGCAAGCTCGGCAGCCCCCGCGTGCGCGCGGCCGCGACGATCGCCGCGGCGATCGGGTGCTCGGAGCGATCCTCGAGCGCGGCGACGTGGGTCAGCACCGTGGCCTCGTCGAGCTCGCCGAGCAGCACGATGTCGGTCAGCTCGGGCCGACCGATCGTGAGCGTGCCGGTCTTGTCGAACGCGACCAGATCGATCTTGGCGAGGCTCTGCAGCGCATCGCCGCGACGAAACAGCACGCCGAGCTGCGCCGCGCGACCGGTGCCGACCATGATCGACATCGGCGTGGCCAGCCCCATCGCGCATGGACACGCGATGATCAGTACGGCGACCGCGTTGACGAGCGCGAGCGAGCCTCCAGCCGCGGGCCCGAGCAGCCACCAGATCACGAAGGTCAGCAGCGACAGGCCCATCACGATCGGCACGAAGTAGCCGGTGACCTGATCGACGTAGCGCTGGATCGGCAGCTTGCCAGCCTGCGCCGCCTCGACCATCCGGACGATCTGCGCGAGCGTGGTCGCGTCGCCGGTTCGGGTCGCGACGAAGGTGAAGCTGCCGAGGCCGTTGAGCGTGCCGCCGACAACCTTGTCGCCGGGGCGCTTGGCGACCGGCACGGGCTCGCCGGTGAGCATCGACTCGTCGACATGCGAGCTGCCCTCGACGAGCTCGCCGTCGACCGCGATCGCCTCGCCCGGACGCACGATCACGCGGTCACCGACCACGACCTCCGCGACCGGAAGCTCGAGCACCTCGCCGTCACGCACGACGCGAGCGCGCTGCGGCGCGAGCTCGAGCAGCTGCTGGATCGCCGCCGAGCTGCGCCCCTTGCTGCGCGCCTCGAGGGCCTTGCCGAGCAGCACCAGCGTGATGATCGTCGCCGAGGCCTCGAAGTAGACGTGCGCGGTGCCAGCGGGGACCAGACCCGGCAGCGCGATCACGACCAGCGAGTAGCCCCAGGCCGCGAGCGTGCCGATCGCGACCAGCGAGCTCATGTCGGGCCGCCCACGCAGCAGCGCCGGCACGCCCTTGCGAAAGAAGCGAAGCCCGGGGCCGAACATGACCACGCTCGCGAGCGCGAGGCCGATCCAATTCAGGAGCTCGCGACCGACGACCATGCCGAGCCAGTGATGCACGGCCGGGATCGCGTGGCCGAGCATCTCGATCACGAACAGGGGCGCGGTGAGGACCGCGGCGAGGATCAGCGCGCGACGCAGTCGGCGTTGCTCGTCGGCCTGCGCCTCGCGCTGCGTGTGCTCGGAGCTCAGCGGTCGCGCTTCGTAGCCGGCCTGCGCGACCGCGGCCGTCAGCGCCGTGAGCGACACGTCGGGCGCGTGATCGATCTGTGCGCGCTCGGTCGCGAGGTTCACGCTGACCTCGCGCACGCCCGGCACCTCCGCGAGCGCACGCTCCACATGCGACACGCACGAGGCGCAGGTCATGCCGGCGATGCTCAGCTCGGTGGCCTCGAGTTGGATGAAAGGTTTGATCGGCTTGGGCTCCACACCCTGCGGACGCGCTTGCTCGAGCGTGATTACGGGCAGTAATGCCGGGCCGACCGACGCGTCGGCAGGGCATGCAAGACACCACGCTGCAAGTCTCCGGAATGACGTGCAAGAGCTGCGTCGCCCGCGTCAATCGAGCTTTGAGCGCCCTCGACGGCGTGCGAGAGATCGAGGTCGAGTTGGGCCGCGGCACCGTCCGCATTCGCCACGCGCCCGAGCTCACCGCGACGCAGCTGGCCGCGCGTGTGAGCGAGGCCGGCTACCCGAGCCGAGTCGCATGAGCCGTGCTACTTGGGCCGGACATGCGCACCCTCGCGACCCTCCTGTTCACGCTCAGCCTCACCGCCTGCGCCAAGCCGCCGGGGCCCGATGCCAGCAATCCGCCCAGCTCGGACGACGGCGGTGGCGAGGATGCGAACGCGAGCTGCGACTTCACGGCCGACCCCAACAAGACCTACGTCGGCCAGAGCCCCGAGCAGTGCGCGACGATCCGGTTCGCGTGCGAGGACGGCAAGCAGTACTTCGCCGACGATTGCGGCTGCGGCTGCGAGAGCAGCGGCTAGCCGCTCTCGCAGCCCCCACCGCGAGGCCGGTGGGCTGAGATCACGCAAGTCAGCAGCGGGAACGCTCCGCGTCGTCCTGGTACGTCCGTGACCATGAAGCGACCGAGCAAACCGTTGTGCGCTGCACTTCTCCTCTGCCTGGCGAGCCTGGCGGTCGCCTGCGACGAAGCGAGCGAAGCATCGCTGGCCGAAGACCTCGATCCGCAGGTGCCATCCTATGCCGGCCCCGAGCCCACGCCGGTGTCGGCCGGAGATTGCTGCGAGACCGACAGCTCGCCGGGGTGCAGCGACACCGGGGTCGAGGCGTGCGTGTGCGCGGTCGATTCGTACTGCTGCACGACCGCCTGGGACGGGCTGTGCGTGAGCGAGGTCGAGTCGCTCGGCTGCGGCAGCTGTGCGACCGGCTGGGGGCGGGGCATCGGCGGCAGCGGGAGCGAGGCGGTCGAGCCGAGCGGCGCCGTCGCGACCGACGCTGCCGGCAACATCTACGTGATCGGTACCTTCTACAGCGCGACCATCGATCTCGGCGGCGGACCGCTGACGCGGCAGGGCTACAGCGACGTGTTCCTGGTCAGCTATGCGCCCGACGGCAGCTATCGCTGGTCGCGGCGCATCGGCGGCAACAGCTGGGAGTATGGGCGC
>DATLLB010000955.1:0-2568 GCA_035538075.1 Enhygromyxa sp. | reverse complement strand
CCACTCGGCCGCGGCCGAGTGGAGGGCTCACCGATCGCATCGGTGGACGCGAGGCGCTGATGGAGCACCTCAACCATGACTTCATGCCGCTCGCGGACGAGTGCATCGAGCAGGCGCGCGCGCGTCGGCCCGAGCTCGAGGGGATGCTCGCGATCGGGATCGATACGGTCGCCGACGAGGAGCTGGGCGGGATCGTGGAGGCGGTGACGATCCAGCCGCAGAACGAGGTCGACGACGCGGAGCTGCTGGAGTGCCTCTCGCAGACGGCTCTGAGCATGATCCTGCCGCCGCCACCAGAGAGCGGCCGCGAGCAGTTCATGATCACGCTGCCGATCGATCCACCGAGCGAGTGAGCGCTCGGGCGGGGGAACGTCAGTCGCGGACGATCGCGATGTTGAACATGTGGGTCTTCAGCGCGCCCCACATGCGCAGCCACAGCGGCAGGTACATCTCGGTGCCACGGGCGGTGCTGATGTCGCCGAGGTCGACGACCGCTCGCCAGCCGAACCAATCGCGCAGGATGGTCTGCTCGACGAAGCGCTTGGCGTCGGCGTCGTTGCCCGACATGAACACCACGTGCTCGCCGGGCAGCTGGCGCGGCTCGATCATCAGCGTCGCTGCGATGGTGTTGAGCGACTTGACGACCTTGGTCTCGGGGAACGCGGCCTGGATCTGCTCGCCGAGCGAGCTGTCGTTGCAGACCGACAGCTGCGGCGGCATGCCGCGCGAGAAGTCGAGCGGGTTGGCGACGTCGACCAGGATCTTGTTGGCGAGGTTGTGCGCGCCGGCGAGGGTGAGGGCCTCGAGCGAGCCGGCCCCCGAGGTGCAGTTGAACAGCAGCTCGGCCGCCGCGGCAGCGTCGGCATAGGCGGCGACCTTGGCCTTGTCCGCGCCCACGCGCGCGATCCAGGACTGGGCGTTTTCGTTGTCGGCGGTGCGCGACGCGAGCGTGACCTCGTGGCCGAGGTCGACGAGCTTGCTGGCGATGGTCGTGCCCACCACTCCGGTTCCGAGGACGGCGATCTTCATGAACCGAAGCTATTGCTGACTCAGACGCTTATCTACGCCGAGTCAGTTGTAAGTCAGATGACTCGAAGTTGATAATCGGCGCGTGTCCGAGCCCTTCAGCGGCGTGCTCTCGTTCGTGGCCGTGGCCGAGGCGTGCAGCTTCAAGGTCGCGGCCGAGCGGCTCGGGGTCAGCTCGGCGGCCGTGAGCAAGGCGGTCGCGCGGCTGGAGGAGCAGCTCGGCGTGCGGCTGCTCGACCGAACCACCCGCAGGGTCGCGCCGACGGCCGAGGGCGCGCTGTATCTCGAGCACTGTCGCGGCGCGCTCGAGCAGCTCCGGCTCGGACGCGAGCGGCTCGAGCAGACCCGCTCGGTCGCGGCCGGCGAGCTGACGGTCGCGCTGCCGTTCATCCTGGGTCGCCACCTGATGGCTCGACTGCCGCGCTTTTGCGCCGCGCATCCGCAGGTGCGCGTGGCCTTGCGGCTGAGCGATCGCATGAGTCGGCTGGTCGACGAGCACATCGACGTGGCCATCCGCGTCGGCTCGCTCGCCGACTCCAGCGTGATCGCCCGCAAGCTCGGCGACACGCGCTGGGTGACCGTCGCCGCGCCGGCCTATCTCGTGCGCCGCGGCATCCCCGAGCGACCCGAGGATCTGGCCGAGCACGACTGCGTGGTCTTCCACTCGCCGCGCGGGGTCGAGGTCGGTTGGCGCTTCTTGGAGGGGCCGCGCTCCAAGCAGGTCCGCGAGTGGAAGGGTCGCGTGCGCATCAACCTCGATCAGGGCGAGCTGTTCGTCGACGCGGCGCTGGCCGGGCTTGGGATCGCGCAGGTGTTCTCGTACATGGTCAGCGACGAGCTCGAGCGCGGCGACTTGATCGAGGTGCTCGGCGAGTACGCTTGCGCGGGGCCCCCGATCCACGCGCTGTGCAAGCCCGGGCAGCAGGGCGTGGCCAAGGTGCGGGCGTTCCTCGACTTCGTGGTCGAGCAGTTGGGCGCGTGATAAGTAGATCGGGATGGCGGCGCACGATCAGCATGATCCCGATCGCGAGGCGATCATGGCCCGACGGCGCCGGTTCATCGCGCTCGCGCTGGGTGGGTTGTCGACCAGCTGCACGCCCGGCAAGCCTGGGCCCGATCCGACGCCGGTCAGCACGAGCGGGAGCGGCGAGTCGACGACGAGCGGTGAGGGCAGCGACTCGGACGGCGAGTCGGACACCGAGGATCCGGGCGAGAAGCTCGATCTGCCGCCGGGCGAGAAATTCGATCTGCCGCCCGAGCCCGAGAGTGAGTCGGGCTCCGAGACGGAGAGCGGCGGGACCACGGGTCCGCAGCCGTGCCTCGCTCCGATCGGCATGCGATCTCGGCGGGGCACGACGATTCACTCCTGACGAGTGGGCGCTCGCAGCTCGAACAACCCGCCGGGGCAGGCGAGGATCCAGCGATCGAGCGGACTGGTGAGCCACGGTCCGTCGCTCGGCACGACAAGTCGGGCGCCGCTGGTGTGCGTGAAGATCGAGACGGGTCCGCTCTCGATCGTCCAGCCCGGGGGCGGAGCCCCGG
>DATLLB010000954.1:0-3078 GCA_035538075.1 Enhygromyxa sp. | reverse complement strand
ATCTCGAGCGTGAACAGACCCTGCACGAAGCTGCC
This sequence comes from Enhygromyxa sp., assembly GCA_035538075.1. Lineage (GTDB taxonomy): Bacteria > Myxococcota_A > Polyangia > Nannocystales > Nannocystaceae > Plesiocystis. The sequence goes on along the minus strand of DATLLB010000954.1, from coordinate 3,043 downwards.
AGTGCCGTCGACGCTGACGGTGATCAGCTCGCCCGCGACGAGCTCGAGCACGATCCGCGAGTCGAGGCCGATGAAGTCGTCGTTGCACGCGAGCTCCTCGCGCCCGCACTCGCCGTCGTGCGCGTAGACGACGGTGTCGAAGCTGCTGTCGCCGGTGTCGAACGCGAAGTACCCCGACCAAGGGGCGACGAAGCCGAGCTGATAGTCGGGTGCGGCATCGATCCCGCAGCTGCCGAGGAAGCTGTCGACGCGGCCGATGGTGTTGCCGAGGATCACGTGCGGGAGCGTGCTGCCGTTCCAGGTGTCGTCCCAGCAGCGATCGGGATCGTCGAACGGCGGGTCGCCGTCACCATCACCGTCACCGGAGTCGCCGTCGCCATCACCGTCGCCCGGACCGTCGTCGTCGGCGATCGGCGGCGGGTTGACGTCACCGTCGTCGCTGTCGTCGTCATCCTCGCTCGGCGAATCGTCGCTGTCGGCCTCCTCGCTCTCACCGGTGTCGCCGAGCTCGTCGACGCCAGCCTCGTCGTCCGGCTCCGGACAGCCGCTCGTCAGCGCGAGCAGCATGCCGAGCGGAGCGAGACCAGCTCGTCGACCAGCCATGCCTCACCTTATCATGAACTCGCAATCGCTCCTGCCGCGGTGAGATGCGATCTCGCTCGCGAGCTGCCCACATCGATTTACATGGCGGCTTTCCTTTTCGACCCGTCGCTGTTTCAATCGCGGCGTGAACCTTGGCTCCAACCGCCGACCTCCACTGTTTCTGCTTGGGTTTGCAGCCGCGCTGTCGAGCTGCACGGGCTCGCCTGCGAGTGATGACGAATCCACGCAGACAAGCGAAACCACGCAAAGCGAAACCCAACAAGACACGGGCGAGAGCGGCGCGCAGACGGAGAGTGAGAGCGAGAGCGAGACTGGTGAGCCCGAACCCACGCTTTACGATCTTCCGGGCCCGCATCCGGTCGGCAATCGTTCATTCGAGCTGGCCGATCCCTCGCGGCCACTGCGAGTCGAGCTCTGGTATCCGGCCGACGCGGGCGCCCGCGCTGCAGCCGAGGCCGGACAGCCGTTGCTCGACTTCGTCGTCGATGAGCCCGATGCGACCAACCTTTCAGCGCTGATCGACGTGGCGCCCGACGAGTGCGTGCGCAAGCAGACCCAGAGCGCCGCGGCGCCAGCTCCGGCGAGCGTGGCGGGACCGTGGCCCACGGTCGTGTTCTCGCACTGCCACGGCTGCGCGCGCTTCTCTTCGTTCAGCTTGGCCGAGCGGCTGGCCAGTCACGGATTCCTGGTCGCGGCCGTCGATCACGCCGGCAGCACGCTGTTCGACGCGATGGCCGGCCAGCTGCCGCCGCTCGATCAAGCGACGCTCGAGCTGCGCCGCGACGATGTGATTCGGGTCATCGACGAGCTGCTCGATCCTTCGGCCGCGAGCTTGCCGAGCGAGCTGGTCGGCCTCGCCGATGCAGAGCGGCTTGGGGTATTTGGCCACAGCTTCGGCGCGGTCACGACGGGGCTGGTGCTGCAGGACGATCCCCGTCCGCGCGCAGGTGTGGCGATCGCAGCGCCACTCGAGAACCCGGTGCTGCCGGGCGTGAGCATGGCTGCGATCGCCGAGCCCCTCATGCTGATCGTCGCGGTCGAGGACAACTCGATCACCGAGTTCGGCAACATGGCGATCCGCACCAACTTCATGATGGCCAACCCGCCCGTGTGGAAGCTGGAGTTCGCCGACACTGGACACTTCGCGTACTCGGATCTCGCCGGGCTCAGCGACTACTTCGCGGCCGGCTGTGGTGAGGGCGAGCGGCAGACGAACGGCGAGCCGTTCACCTACGCCGATCCGTTCGCGGTGCGCTCGCTCGCGGCCACGCGTGTGACCGCGTTCTTTGCCCTGCACCTGCTCGGCGACGAAGATGCGCGCGCGCAGGTCGAGGCCGAGGATCCGCTGCTCGAGATCGACGTCAGGGACTGAGCTGCGGAAACGCGGCCTTCAGCAGCGCCTGCTTGGTGATCATCCCGACCAGGCGCTCGCCGTCGACGACCGGCACGATCGTGAGGTGCTTGTCGACCATCAGCGACGCGACCTCGCTCATCGGCGTCTCGGGGGTCACGAAGGTCGGGTGGCGGCTCATGATGTCCGCGACTCGGATGCCGGCGATCTTGTCGAGCTCCTCGCGCAGCCGGGCGGGTGGCTCGAGCGGGATCGCGAAGTCCATGACCGTGAGGACCGAGGGGATGTGGACCTGCTTCTCCTGAAACACGAGGTCCATGGTCGTGACCACGCCGACCAGGCGGCCGTGCTCGATCACGCATGCACCGTCGCTGCGCTCGCGCAGCAGCAGCTCGGCGAGATCGCGGACCGAGCGGGTGGGGACGACCGTGAGCGCCTCGACCATGAGTTCGCGTGCTTGCATGGTCGGGAGCATAGGACACGCGAAAGCCCGAGCTCGCATGGCGAGCTCGGGCTTGGTTGCGCGTGGGCGCGATTAATCTGCGGCCGATTAGAATTGCAGCTGCAAGCCGCCGGGCGCGGCGGACAGCCTGGCTTGGCGCCGCGAGTTGCCGAGCATCACCGCGCCGCCGATGCCCATGCCGAGGCCGGCGAGCTGGACGATGCCGGAGAACGCGAGCCCGAAGCCGGCGGTCGCGGACGGGATGCGGGTCGCGGCGATGAACGGGCCGGCCACGGGTATCAGCAGCGGACGCCCGACATCGGGGTCACCCGCATCGATCGCGATGGTGCCGCTCGCCGCGGTGATCAAGTACGAGAACCCGAAGATGCTGAAGCCCGCGATCGTGAGCCCCAACCCGCGGTTGCGGTTGTAGGGCTTGGGCGGGACCGGCATGGGCGGCGGCGGCTGGTAGACGGGCGCGGGCGGGGCCGGCTGGACCACGACGGTCGGCTGAGTCGGCTGCGTCTGCGGTTGCTCCCAGCCCGGCTGCGGTGCGGGTGCGGGAGCAGGTGCCGGCTGCGGAGCGGGCTGCACGGTGACCGGCTCGGTCGCGGGCGCGGGCGCAGGCGCAGGCGCGGGTGCAGGCT
>DATLLB010000953.1:0-6272 GCA_035538075.1 Enhygromyxa sp. | reverse complement strand
CGACCATCTCCGGTGTGCTCGGGCCCAGTTTCGAGATGGTCGCGACCATCTCCGGTGTGCTCGGGCCCAGTTCCGAGATGGTCGCGACCATCTCCGGTGTGCTCGGGCCCAGTTTCGAGATGGTCGCGACCATCTCCGGCGTGCTCGCGGCCAGTTCCGAGGTGGTCTGCTTCATCTCGGCCCCGCTCGCGCACAGCTGCGCGATGGTCTGCTCGAGCGCGCGCGTCCGCGGGCGCGGATCGGCGATGGTCTGCTCCATCGCACGTACGTCAGCACATTTGCGCGGCGAGGTTGATTTGACCGCCTATTTTTCGTGCGATGGCGTCACCTGGAATCGCGTCGCCGACGGCGCCATATTCGATCACGCGAATGCGGCGCTGCGGCGCTGCTCGCAGCCGGCTTTTTCCAACCGCGCCGAGTTTCCTTTCTACGTCGCTGGTGATAGTCCTCCCGCCGCCAGCAGGGGGAGAGCGCGATGCAAGCCAGCGCCGCCGTCGAAGCCAACCCAATCATCGTTCATCCTACGCAGACCGTCGCGGAGACCGTGCAGGCCCTGCGGGCGAATGCGCAGGTGCGGGCGGCGATCGTCGAGGACGACGGCCGCCTGGTCGGGCTGATGGGCCTGCATGACGTACTGCGCTACCTGCTGCCCAGCTATGTCTCGCTCGATCCAAACCTCGTCAATGCGCTCGACGAGAAGTATTACGCGGAGCACTATGCGAAGCTCGCGAAGCGCCGCGTCGACCAGGTGATGCTTCGCCACTTTGTGTCGGTGCCGCCGGACTGCTCGCTGGGGCGGGCGATGGCGGTGATGACCGAGCAGCAGTGGCAGCCGCTACCGGTGGCCGATCGCGGCAAGTTCATCGGCATGCTCACCCGCGCCAGCATTCTCGGGGCGCTGGCCGAGAGCGCGGCGCGCCTCGGCCTATAACCACGACGATTTCGAAAGATGCTCGCCATGTTGCACACACTGCTCGCGTCGGCGCCCGAAGTGGCGCCGGACGTGTCGACAAGCACCGCCCAGTACTGGATCGCGGCCACGATCTTCGTGGGCGTCTATGTCCTGATCATCTCGGAGAAGATCGAGAAGACCAAGGCCGCGCTGTTGGGCGCAGCCTTGACGATCGGGCTGGGGTTGATGACCCAGACCGAGGCGTTCTACTCGGAGCGGCTCGGCATCGACTACAACGTGGTGTTCCTGCTGATCTCGATGATGATCATCGTCAACATCACCGGGCGCAGCGGAGTGTTCGAGTGGGCGGCGATCAAGATCGCCAAGGCGGCCAGGGGCCAGCCGGCGCGGATCGTCGCGTTCTTCGTGATCGCCACGGCGGTGACCTCGGCGTTCCTCGACAACGTGACGACGGTGCTGTTGGTCGCGCCTGTGACCTTGATGATCGCCGAAAAGCTCGACATCGATCCGGTGCCGCTGCTGGTCCTGGAGGCGCTGTCGTCGAACATCGGCGGCACGGCCACGCTGATCGGCGATCCGCCCAACATCATGATCGGCTCGAAGATCGGGCTCAGCTTCGGAGCCTTCATGGTCCACCTCGCGCCCGTGGTGCTGGTGATGCTCGCGGCGATGGTGTTGGCCACGCACGTGTTCTACGGCAAGCGGCTGCGCGTGGATGAGCAGAAGCGCCGCGAGGTGCTGGCGATCGACGAGAACACGCTGATTCGCGACCGGCGGCTGATGAAGAAGTCGCTGATCGTGACCGGCCTGACGGTGCTCGGGTTCCTGCTCCACAGCGCGCTGCACATCGAGCCGGCCACGATCGCGCTGTGTGGGGCGATCACGTTGATGACGGTCTCGGGCATCGACGCGCACAAGACCCTGCACGAGGTCGAGTGGACCAGCATCTTCTTCTTCATCGGCCTGTTCATCGTGGTCGGCGGCATCGTCAAGGTCGGGATCGTCGAGGATCTCTCGCGCATCGTCATCAACCTGACCAACCCGACCAAGGACGACATGCTGGTGACGTCGATGGTGATGCTGTGGTTCTCGGGCATCACCTCGGGGATCATCGACAACATTCCCTATGTCGCGACGATGATCCCGCTGATCAGCGAGATGGGCTATACGGTGCTCGGCGACGGGACCGTGCGCGAGATTCTGCACGATCCGGTGCTGATGCCGGTCTGGTGGTCGCTGGCGCTTGGCGCCTGCCTCGGCGGCAACATGACGCCGATTGGGGCCTCGGCGAATGTGGTGGTGCTCGGCATCGCCAAGAAGGCTGGCCACCACGTGTCGTTCCTGCGCTTCATGGCGGCGGGCGTGCCGATCACGTTGGTGACGCTGGTGATCAGCACGATCTACGTCTATCTCCGCTACTACTGAGTCAGACCCGCGTCTCACCCGGCAGCGCCGCGCAGGCTTCGCGCAGGCGCTGTCGGGTCTCGGGGTTCATGAGCAGGCGCGTGAAGTCGCGCCGCTCGAGCCGCGCGAGCAGGGGCGCGGCGAGCAGGGCATCGACCCAGCGATCATCGAAGAAGCCGATGTGATCGAGGTGGCCGAGGCCGGTGCCGAACAAGGTCAGCTCGCGCAGGGACTCGAGCGCGCGATGATGGAGGATCCGCTGAAAGCCAGTGCACTCGCGCGAGTCGGCGTGATCGGGCGAGAAGCCGAGCGCGAGCGACTGGATGGGGCCGAGCTTGCTGGTGCGCAGGAAGTCGAACACGGGCTCGAGCGCGGCGCGGCTGATGCTCAGCTCGCGCAGCTTGGGCGCGTCGATCTGCGCCCGTAGATCGCCGCAGAGCTCGAGGCGCTCGAGCGCGGGCACGATGCCAAGGTCGAGCCTGGGGTAGTTGTCGAGATCGATCCGAAGCGAGCGCAAGCTGGCCCGACACGGACCGAGCTCGAGCTCGGCCTTGCCGAGGCTGCGCAGCTCGAGGCCGCGAGCCTCGAGCGTGCGCAGGCACGCGCAGACCGGCAGCTGCAGGAAGGCCTCGAGCGCGTGGCCGTCGAAGGGCTCGGACGGGCTGAGCGGGAGCCGGTTGACGAACAGCGAGGTGATCCAGCCGCCGGTCCACGTCAGGTCGACCTCGCGGCGGCGTCCGACCGCAGGTGCGAGCGGGCCGAAGATGTGCGTGAGGTGCTGGTCGAGCCACTCGGAGGCGTCAGCCGAGTCGCGCAGCTGCAGGGCCGCGAGCGTGCCGCGAGGATCGCCTTCGGACTGCATGAAGTCGGCGTAGACCTGCAGCTGGGTGTGCGCGGCTGGGTGATCGAGATCGTCGAGGGCCTGCAGCGCAGCCTCGAGCGTGGGGTTGCGGGCGCTGAGGCGACGCACGACCGCGAGCGGATCGCTCTCGACCGCGAGGCCGCGCGTGCGCGCATCGGAGAGCCGAGCGGCGAGGGCCTCGTGGGCCTCGGTCGACGATGAAAAGGTCTGGGTCGAGGTTGGCGTCCAGCTCGCGAGTCGACCGCGCTCGATCGCCAGCGTCGCGTCGCGCACTTGCCAGCGCTGCATGGTCTGGCCCGCGCGTGCAGGGTCGTGCAGGTCGAACACGTAATGCAGCGGCTCGGTCTCGATCAGCTCGATCGTCTCGCCCAACGCGGCGTAGACCTCGACCAGCGCGCGAGCGCGATGCTCGTTGATCGCACGTCCGATGCACCCTCCGTCGCGCGCGAGCCTGGGCGCATCGAGCGAGTCGCCTTCGATGACGAGGCGAAGGAAGTGGATCCTGCTGAACAGCGACGTGGGACCCGAGCTGGGGCGCAGGTGGAGGTCGTAGCGGCGAGTGCTCATCGAGCCCGTGTCGATGAAACCACAGGTCGCGCCTGACGGCGTCGCGTGGCGCAGCGGGAGCTGCTACGCTGCGGCGAGCGCGTGGCGAAGGGCAAGACAATTGCGATCACGGCGCTGCTCGCGACCACGTTGATCGCCGGCGGTGTCGCGCTGCGGTTGTGGGTGTTCGCGGACGACAAGCCGGGCTCGGCGACCGATGGCGGGCCGGTGCCGGTCGAGGTCGCGGCGATCGAGCACGGGCCGATCGAGCGGCGGCGCGAGTTCGCAGGCAGCCTGGAGGCGTCGGCGGAGTTCATTGTCGCGCCCAAGGTCGCGGGTCGGGTGAAGCGGATCTCGGTCGATCTCGCGGACGTGGTCACGCGTGGGCAGGTGGTCGCCGAGCTCGACGACGAGGAGCTGCTGCAGGCCGAGGCGCAGGCGCGGGCGAACCTGGCGGTCGCGCGGGCGCAGGCGGGCGCGGCCGAGAAGGCGGTCGAGATCGCCAAGCGCAACTACAACCGCGTGTCGGATCTGCGCGAGCGCGACATCGCCTCCGAGCAGGAGTTCGACGTGGCGCGCTCGGACAAGGCCGGGGCCGACGCCGATCTGGAGGTCGCGCGCGCGGAGGTGCTGCGGGCTTCGGCTGCGCACCGGGCCGCGGAGATTCGCAGCGGCTACGCGCAGGTGATCGCGGACTGGAGCGACGGCGACGAGCAGCGCGTGGTCGCGTCGCGCTTCGCGGATGAAGGCAGCACGGTGGCTGCCAACGCGCCGCTGCTGACCATCGTCGATCTCGATCCGGTGGTCGTGGTCGTGCATGTGACCGAGTCCGATTACGCCGTGCTCGCGCCCGGCATCCCGGTGTCGGTCCGCACCGATGCGTTTCGGGGCGAGTCGTTCGCGGGCGAGATCAGCCGGGTCGCGCCGGTGTTTCGCGCCGAGTCGCGGCAGGCTCGGATCGAGATGACGGTGCCCAACGCCGACGGACGGCTCAAGCCGGGCATGTTCGTGCGCGTGCGAGCGGTGCTCGAGCGGGTCGAGCAGGCGACGATCGTGCCCGCGGCGGCGCTGGTCGAGCGCGGCGAGCAGACGGTCGTGTTCACGCTCGCGGCCGACGGCAGCACGGTCGAGGAGCGCGCGGTCGAGGTCGGGATCCGCGAGGGCGAGCGCGTGGCGGTGTCGAGCAAAGATGGTCGCCCGCTCGAGGGTCGCGTGGTCACGCTCGGGCAGCAGCAGCTGGTCGACGGCACGGCGATCGTGATTCCCGAGTTCGATTCTCCTCAGGGGGGCTCGGGTTGAGGCTCGCCGAGGTCAGCGTCGCGCGTCCGGTGTTGACGATGATGCTGACGCTCATCGTGCTGGTGCTCGGCGCGGTCTCTCTCAGTCGCGTGCAGATCGATCTGCTCCCGGAGGTCGAGCTGCCGACCGTCACGATCCGCACCGAGTACGAGGGCGCGAGCCCGGAGGTGATGGAGCAGCGGGTCACGCGGATCCTCGAGGAGATCGTCGCGACGGTGCCCGGCGTCGAGGATCTCGAGTCGACCTCGTCGGAGGGCGAGAGCAGCGTCAAGGTCACGTTTGGCTGGGGCACCAGCGTCGACATGGCCGCGATCGACGTGAGCTCGAAGATCGAGGACGAGATCAACGAGCTGCCCGAGGACATCGTGCGCCCGCGCGTCAGCAAGTTCGACGTCGGCAGCTTCCCGGTGGTGATCCTCGGCATCTCCAGCCAGCTCGATCCGATCGAGCTGACCACGCTGGTCGACGAGCAGCTGCGCCACCGGTTCTCGCAGATCCCCGGCGTCGCGCAGGTCGATCCATGGGGCGAGTTCACGCGCGAGGTCCGGGTCGAGCTCGATCCCGACAAGCTGCGCGCGCTCGGAGTGCCGCTCGATCGCATTCGTCAGGCGCTGATCGACGCCAACCTCGATCTGCCGGCCGGCAAGATCGAGCGCGGGCAGGAGTCGGTGACCGTGCGGGCGCCGGAGCAGTTCGTCGACATCGAGCAGATCCGCTCGACGGTGGTCGACGTGCGCGACGGCGTGGCGATCGAGCTGCGGCAGATCGCCGAGGTCCACGACACCTATCAGAAGCTCGAGCGGCTGGCGCGGGTCAACGGCGAGCAGGGCCTGCGCCTGGCGATCCGCAAGCAGTCCGACGCCAACACGGTCGAGGTCGCGCAGCGGGTGCTGGACGAGGTCGAGCGGATCAACCGCGACTTCCCGCAGATCGAGGTGGTCCCGGTCATCAACCAGGGCAACTTCATCGAGCGCTCGATCGCCAACGTCGCGCAGTCGGTCGCGTACGGCGGCGCGCTGGCGATCGTGGTGCTGCTGTTCTTCCTGCGAAACCTGCGAAGCACGGCGGTGATCGCCGTGGCGATCCCGGTTTCGTTGGTGGCCACGTTCGCGCTGATCTACTTCGCCGGGCTGACCATCAACCTGATGACGCTCGGCGGGCTCGCGCTCGGCGTCGGCATGATGGTCGACAACTCGATCGTGGTGCTCGAGAACATCTTTCGCCGCCGCGACGATCGCCGAGCCGACC
>DATLLB010000952.1:0-3202 GCA_035538075.1 Enhygromyxa sp. | reverse complement strand
ATCGCGAACGAGATGATCAGCGCCGGCGATCAGTTCGCCTCGACCGCGATCAACAACGCGTGGGAGGAGACGCCCCTGCCCGCGCCGCTCAACATGAACTCGGTGCACCCGACCGACACCTGCACCGACAACCCCAACCTGGTCGGCACCGGCGACTGCTCGAACACGCTGCAGACCCAGTGGGATCAAGGCTACGGCGCGTGGGACTACGCCGAGCTGCGCCTGAGCGGGACCGTGCCGGAGGGCGCGAGCGGCTTCGAGTATCACCTCGCGTTCTTCTCGACCGAGTACCCCGGCTATTACCAGACCAGCTACAACGATATGTACGTGGCTTGGCTCGAGTCGGAGCTGTGGACCGGCAACGTCTCGTTTGACGAGATGGGCAACCCGATCTCGCTCAACGCCGGCTTCCTCGACTACAAGGACGCCCCCAACCCGTACGACTGCCCCGGCTGCACCGCCCCCGAGCTGCAGGGCACGGCCATGGAGACGCACGCCGGCACCAAGTGGCTGACGACCACCGCGGGCGTGGTGCCGGGCGAGAGCGTCACGATCGTGTGGGCGATCTGGGACCTGTCCGACGAGGTGCTCGACAGCGTCGTGATCCTCGACGACTTCGGCTGGAACTGCGAAGGCGGTCCGCCCGTCACCATCCCGGGGTGAGCGGCGCAGGCAGTCCTGCTACTGTGCTCGCATGACCCTGCTCGACCAGCTCGGCGCAATCGTACGGGCGCTCGAACACGCTGACATCGAGTACGCACTGGTCGGCGGCCTCGCCGTCGCAGTGTGGGGGGCGCCAAGGGCCACACAGGATATCGACCTGCTCGTTCGTCCCGAGTCCGTCGATGCCGTCGTCGCCGTCGTCGAGCCGCTGGGATTTCGTTTCCGGGCGCTACCGATCACGTTTCGCGACGGTATGCAGCTCCAGCGCGTGAGCAAGATAGAGAACGGCGCGCTGCTGACCATCGACTTGATCCTCGTCGACGCCAACCTCGAGCCCGCCTGGGCGTCGCGGGTGCAGCTGGATCTCGACGGCGTGCCCATCTGGGTGATCTCCCGCGCCGCGCTGATCCAGATGAAGGTGGCGGCCGGCCGTCCGCAGGATGCGGCCGACATCGAAAAGCTGGAGGAGCTCGATCGATGAGCCGCGTGTCGCTCGACCCCAAGGACGTCTATGCGCGCCTCAAGCTCGCCAGCGATCTCGCGGATCTTCGCCCAGAGCGCCGGCTCGACGCGAAGCTCGACATGAGCCCCATGGGCGTACGACGGCGCTTGCAACTGGCGTCGGAGCTCAGCGACCTGTGTCGTGCGCTCGCCGAGGCCGGACAGCGAGCGGGCAATTCTGATAAGATCGGCCAGCGTTGACCGCCCCGATCCACCGCGCGCAGCTCGTCTCGAGCACGCCCAACGATCGCTTCTACGACTACTGCCTGCAGCCCTACGCGCCGCTCGACGATCCCCGCGGCAAGCTGCGCGGCGAGAGCTTGCTGTGGAACAGCCTCGCCGTCGCAGGCGTGCCCGAGCGGCTCGATCGCACGTTCCATGCGATCCAGCGCGCGGCCGGGCGCGACATGACGGTGTTCGGCATCAAGTGGTTCGACGACCGGCTGTCGTGGGAGCTGTACTTCTACGACCCCGAGCACGAAGACCCCCGCGTCAGCGCCAACGGTCTGCGCGAGGGCCTGGCCGGTGAGCTCGAGATCGTGCCGCACGTGCCCGACACGGTCGACGCGTTCATGGTCAGCTTCGATCTCGATCACGCCTCGCTCGAAGCCCGACGCGTGGACGAGCTCAACATCTACCTGCCCTTCTTCGAGGGCCAGGGCGGCCACTCGTACGCGGTCCGGGCAGATCACTGCGAGCTCCGCAACACCTACCGCTTTCATCATCCCAAGCTGGAGATCGAGGCGATCGTCCATCAGATCCGCCGCAGCCTGTACGTCGACTTCGCGCGCGTGGGCCTGGGCGAGATCCTGCTGCCCGAGCTGTTCGAGTGCGCGAAGATCTGCGTGGCCAAGAAGCGCTTCAACGACGCGGTCTACTACTCGGGCATCAGCGTCGATCAGCTGCTGTGGTTCCTGCGGCGCTTCGCCTATCCCGAGGCGGTGATCGAGTTCGTGACCACGCACCGCGACGACTTTCGCCACCTGCTGTTTGACGTCGGCATCGACTACCGCTCGGGCCCTGACGGGCGCCTGCACTACCCCAAGACCAGCTACTACTCGACGTTCTAAAGCATGCAGCAGGCCAGCGACATCGAGGTGCTCGTCACCGTGGACACGCTCGAGCGGCTCGAGGCGCTCGTCGACGACGCGGCCAAGCGTGGCGTTCGGCGCTGCACCTTCGTCGCGTCGATCTCCGCCGACACGGTCTCTCCGCTCGAGCCGATCATCCCAGCCGTGCGCGCCGCGTTGGCCCGCTGCCGCGCGCTCGGGATCGAGGGTCGGGTCAAACAGCTGCCGCGTTGCCTGCTCGAGCGTGACGCCGACGCGCTCATCCACACGCCCGCCAACACCATCCACGAGCGCCGCTCGAGCTGCCTGTTCGAGGCCCACTGCAACGACTCCGAGGCGTGCCCCGGGCTCACTCACGCGTACGTGGCCCGCTACGGCTGGGAGGAGCGACGCCTGCGACCGACGCCGCGCCAGCGCCCGTGGCACGACCCGACACCAGCCCCGCACGGCCACGCCGCGTGGTTGGCGTTGCTCGGCTCGTGCACTGCCCACGTGGAGCGAGTCGAGCTCGATCGCCTGGTGCTTCGCTACTTCATGCGCATGCCCGGCGGCGCGCGCCTGCAGATCGAGCTGCGCTCCCGCGACGAGAAAAACCCTGCGTTCGCGCGCAGCCGCAGCTTCGACATCACCTACACGCGCGTCGAGGGGCGAGTGGAGCCACGCGCCATCGCTGCGTTCGTCGAGCCGATCGCGGCCGCGATCATCGCCCGCGACGACGGCTCGCTGAGCCTCGATCCACGACGCGACCTCCCTCCGCTGCCGGCTTTGGGGTAGAGTCGACCTCGTGGCCGAGCCGCAGGTGGACAGCATCGATCAGCCGCTCGTGAGCGCGCTGGAGAGCCTGCTGCCTGCGACGCGGGATGATCAGCACCACGATCTCGCGTTCGTCCGCTACAAGCCGCTGCGTCCGCTCGACGGCAAGGCCAAGGCCGAGAACCTGCTCTGGCACTCGCTGCGCGAGGCTGGCC
>DATLLB010000951.1:0-6596 GCA_035538075.1 Enhygromyxa sp. | reverse complement strand
GTCATGCACGAGCCGCGGCCGGCATTGAAGGTCGGATCGTCCTCGAGCCGTCGCACCGCCGCGATCGCAGCCTCCACGCACGCGTCCGGTTGCTCGGGGTCGAGCTCGACCAGACACGCGAGCCCGACCGCGGCCGCAGCTCGGGTCCCGGCCACCGCCGCGTCGTGCAGCTCCGGCGCGCAGGTGCCCGCGCCACCGTGGACGACGACGATCGCCTCACCCATGGCTCACCTCCACGCGACGTCGCGGCACGTACGGTCGCGGTGGATCGGGCGTGTGCAGGGTTCGAAGCACGCGCCGCTCGAGCGCATGCATGGCACGGCTCTCGCTCCGGTTACGATGGTCATGACCGCACAGGTGCGCGAGCCCGTGGACGACCAGCATGGTCGCCTCGTCGAGCAGCGCCGCAGCCGAACGGTCGCGAGCCTGGCGTTCGACGGCATCCCAATCGAGCACCAGATCGCCGAGCCCCGCTTCGTGCAGCTCGTCGTCGAGGCTCTCGGGCGTGAACGAGAGCACGTCGGTGGGCCCGGCTTCGCCCATGAACTCGAGGTGCAGCTTGGCCATCTCGCGATCATCGACGATGCGCAGACCGAGCCCCGCGTAGGCTTCGGGATCGACGCGGAGCCGCTGCGCGGCCCGACGCACGTTGGTGGCGAGGCGGCCGAGCAGCTTGCGATCGATGCGGCGACTGACGGCGGGTGAGACGAAGATGCGAGGGTTGGCCAACATGGGAGATCGTGGCGAGTCGCGCGATCAGGGGTGCGCGAGGGTGATCTTGGTGTACACGCCGCCTTGCACGAACAGCTCGAACAGCTGGCGATCGAGCTTGCCCGACTTGACCTCCATCTCGAGGATCGACAGCGCCCGCTCGAGCGGCACCGCTTTCTTGTACGGCCGATCGGCGGCCGTGAGCGCGTCGAAGATGTCGGCGATGGTCATCATCCGGGTCTGGATCGAGATGGCTTCGGCCTTGATCCCGTGCGGGTAGCCGGTGCCGTCGAGGTACTCGTGGTGCTTGCCGGCGATGTCGGGCACCCGGGTCAGCTTGCGGCCCCACGGGATGCGCTCGAGGAAGTGCGAGGTGTGGACGACGTGCTCCTGGATCGCGCGGCGCTCGGACTCGGTCAAGCTCCCGCGGGTGATCAGCAGCGACTCGACGTCGTCGGGCTCGAGCAGGCGAATCTCGCCGCGGTGGCCGTCGTGGAAGCGGCGATTCTCGAGCGCCCGGATCCCGGCCGAGCAATCTTCGGAGAGGATCGTCGGCTCGTTGGCCTCCTCGACCAGGGCCTGCAGCGCGTCCACTTCGGCGAGGATCTCGGCCAGCCGGCCCTCGAGCTCGGTGTCGGACTGCGGCTCACCGTGGCGCAGGCGCTGCTCGAGCAAGCTGAGCCGCAGGGCCGTGCGCATGTGATCGAAGCGACTCATCACCCGGGCGCGCTGCTCGGGGTACAGCTTCTTGGCCTTGACCAGCACGTCCTCGCGCACGCCGACCTTGCCGAAGTCGTGCAGCAGCGCGGCGTACTGGAGCTCGCGCAGCGCGTCACGATCGAAGCGAACGGCGGCGAGCGGACCGTCGCTGGTGCGATCGACGACCTCCGCCAGCGCGACCGTCAGCGTCGCGACGCGCTCGCTGTGACCGCTGGTGGTCGGGTCGCGTTGCTCGATCGCCTTCACGCTCGCGCGCACGAAGCCCTCGAACAGCGCCTCGATCTCGGCGTAGAGCCGCGCATTCTCGAGCGCCACAGCGCCCTGGGCCGCGAGCGCTCGACAGAGCCGCTCGGCCTCGGCGTCGAACGGCACCACGCGGCGCGCGAAGTCTTCATCGCTGCGCAGCGGCCGAGTGTCGTGCGGGTTCATGCGCGCGTTGATCAGCTGGATCGCGCCGAGCACCTCGCCGTCGGGCGGGCGCATCGGCACGGTCAGCATCGATCGGGTCTGGTATCCGAGCCGCTCGTCGAAGCTGCGATCGTGCGGGAACGTGCGCCCGTCACAGCTGCGATCGGCCTCGGCTTCGCTGTAGCAGTCGCGCAAGGTGATCGGCGTCTTGGCCAGCACGCACGCGCCCACGACCGAGCGCTCGCTGATCTCGACGCTGAACTCGTCGAAGCTCGCGTCGGGCAGCGAGGCGTTCTGGGCGAAGCGAAAGCGCAGCCGGGCCGCGCGCTCGCCCTCGCCTGCTTCCGCCGACGACAGCTGCTCGACCACGTAGATCGAGCCTGCGTCGGCTCCGGTGATGCGGCGAGCCTCGCCGAGGATCAGCTCGAGCAGCCGACTGGGATCACGCTCGGCGACCAGCGCCGCGCCGACGTCGAGCAGCTTGTCGACCATCTCGGCGCGCCGACGCTGGCGCGCGGCCGAGAGCGCCGCGGCCACGGCTTGATCGACCACCATCGGCACAGCCGGGAGCGGCAGCAGCTGCACTCGCTCGCCGCCGATCTGCTCGAGCGCGCGAGCCAGCCCCTCACCAGCGCCGACGATCAGCGCGACATCGAAGCCCTGCGGCAGCTCGGCACCAGCCGCAAGCACCGCCAGCTCGGCGCCGCGCTTGTGGATGCGGATGCTGTCGGTCGCGACGCGCTCGATCTGGATCGGTTCGTAGTCCCGCTCGATGCGGGCGAGCACGCCGGCGAAGTCGCCGACCAGCATCGCGGAGCCGGGCGTGTCCATTCGGGTGCTCGATTATAGCCGTGGACGCGCGCGGACGGCCTCGACGCCAGCGCTCGGTACGCGGCGTGTACGCGTGTGGCCATTCCGGCTACCAGCGGCCCGTCCGCTGACGATCCGCCGCAGCTATCGCCGGTTTTCACCGGGCGCTGAAGACAGCTCAGCGAGCCCGACGACGCTTGCCTCGCTCGCGCAGCCGCCCCGCCCTGCCGCGCGATCCATCGTCGGCGAACGGCGGCGGCAGCAGCGGATCGTGGTAGCCCGTGCGACTGCCCTGCTGGAGCTCGACCTCGGAGAGCAAGATCGCCGGAGCCACGCCGCCGACCGGGACCGATCCGCTCTCGGCGTAGCAGTGCCCGTGATCGACCCCCGACTCGCCGCCAAAGCCGACGATCCGCTGCAGAGCCGAGAGCGGTGTGCCGATGAGCTCGAGATCGCGGACCCGTCGACGCACGCCGGTCTCGACGTCGAGCAGCTCGACGTGCGAGAGCTCGCCCTTGAACACCTGAAAGTCGTAGCTGTCGGTCGAGGTCTCGCCGGCCTGGATGCTGTGGATCACCGCGGCGTAGCGGCGGCCTTGCGCCTTGGCCAAGGCGACCAGCTCGGCCTCGAGATCGGCGCGGGACTTGGATCG
The DNA here is from genome assembly GCA_035538075.1 of Enhygromyxa sp. Lineage (GTDB taxonomy): Bacteria > Myxococcota_A > Polyangia > Nannocystales > Nannocystaceae > Plesiocystis. The sequence goes on along the minus strand of DATLLB010000951.1, from coordinate 3,295 downwards.
CTCGGGGGCACCCTCGACGATCAGGTTGCCCATCCGCGCCATCGGTCGCTCGACGCCATCGGTCCGGCCATGCCCGTTCGATCGCTGCTGGGCTGGCTTGGCCTTGCCTGTGCGCGAGCGTGGCTCGGCGTCCGCCCCCTCCTTGCCGGCCAACTCGGGCAGCGGCGTCCGGTTGCGCAGGAAGCCGACCAGCACGCCATCCACCACCAGCTCGGCGCGCTGGGCCGGCACGCCCTCGTCGTCGACTCGATAGCTGCCCCACAGCGAGCGCCCGGCCGCGCGCTCGAGCGTCGGATCGTCGTAGACGTCGATCCCGACCGGGAGCACGCGCTCGCCCACCATCTGCGCGAAGGTCCGCGTCTCGCCGCGCGCGACCAAGCGGTTGCCTTCCAGGCGATGACCGAGCGCCTCGTGAAAGACGGTGCTCGCCGCCTGGCCTGAGAGCAGCGCAGGCCCGATGAACGAGCCCGGGCTGTCGGCGTCACGCAGCTCGCGAAGCTCGGCCAGCACCTCCTCGAGCTTCGCCCGCATGCCCGCGGCATCAGGCAGCTCGTCCACGCGGCGGCCCGGACAGCGCCGCGAGGCCTCCACGTACACGCCGTCCTCGGTGAGGATCCAGCCGCGCACCTCGAATTCGAGCCACAGCTCGGAGGTCCGCACCTGCGTCCCTTCGCTGTCGACCATCCAGCGATGCAGCCGCTCGCCGCGGATCGTCAGCGCCGGATCGTGCACGTCGGGGTGCTGCAAGAACACGCGCGAGAGCTCGACCAGCTCGGCCGCCCAGCGCTCGACCGGCAGCTCGGACTGATCGAGCTCCTCGATGTGACGCAGCGGATGCTCGCGGGTGAAGCTCTGCACTTCGTCGCGCAAGAACTCGGACACCAGCGCCTTGCGGTGGTCGTAGTAGTCCTCGAGCGCCTCGTCGAAGCGGATCTGCGTGAGCTTCCAGAGCGCGCAGCGCAGCGCCATCGGATCGAGATCATCCGGGGCGATCAACCATTCGGCGCTCTCTCGCTCGTGCGCGTCGCCGTCGAGTCCGCCATCGAGCACGTTGTCGAACTCGTGCGACCCGACCCGCACGTCGACCGAGAGCGTGCCCTGCTCACGATTGCGGCGACGCAGCATCGAGCCATACGCGGCCTCGAGCAGCAGCTCCCGGCGGCGGCGGAGCGCATACGCGAGGTGATAGGGCCGCGGGCTACCGGGGACGCGCAGACCCTCCCGCGAGCGGTGCAGCTCCGCCGACATCGCCGCGAGGATCGGGTCGCTGATCGAAACTTGATCTTTGGGCATTCGCTAAGCGGCGAAGCATGGCGCCCGCCCGATGGCCGGACAAGGGGCGTACTCGGCGCGCCCCCTGGCTGGGCTGGTCTAAGCCCCAATGCCGGTCATTTGGGCGACCAAGCGGCATTGGGCCAAATCAGACCCCCATCGGGGGTCACCACGTGCGGCCGAGAACTACGCACCGATCCGCTTCGCTCGCGTAGCGAGCGAACGGCCGCGAAGCGGTCGCCCGCGGCTCACACCAAGCCGGCCGCGGGGGCCAAACCAGGTAGGTCACTTTTCGTCGCTGTCGTTGCGCCGCGACCCCGCCGCCTGCGTGCGCCGCTCGGCGCGCTCGCGGGCGTCGTTGTCGTACGCGCGGACGATGTCCTGCACCAGCGGGTGTCGCATCACGTCGGTGGGCGTGAACTTGCAGATCGACACCGAAGAGATGCCCGACAGCACCCGCAGCGCGTGATTGAGCCCGCTCGGCTCGCGGCCATCGAGGTCGCGCTGCGAAGGATCGCCGGTGACCACACACCACGTGCCGATGCCGATGCGAGTGAGCAGCATCTTCATCTGCTCGCGCGTGGTGTTCTGCGCTTCGTCGAGGATCACGAACGCGTCATTGAGCGTCCGCCCGCGCATGTAGGCCAGCGGAGCAATCTCGATCACGCCCTGCTCCATCATCCGCTGCACCTTGGGCCCGTCGAGCATGTCGTAGAGCCCGTCGTAGAGCGGGCGCATGTACGGGCTGACCTTCTCCTCGAGCGTGCCGGGCAAGAACCCGAGGCTCTCGCCGGCCTCGACCGCCGGTCGGCTGAGGATGATGCGCCGCACCTGCTTGTCGGCCAGTCGTCGCACGGCCATGGCCACGGCCAGGAAGGTCTTGCCGGTACCGGCCGGACCGACGCCGAACACCAGCGTGTTGCGGCGCATCGCGTCGACGTAGCGCTTCTGGGCGAGGCTGCGCGGCGCGATGGTCTTGCCGCTGTTCTTGGCCACGATGACGTCGTCGTAGACGCCGGTCAGCTCGGCGTCGGGATCCTGCTCGAGGATCTCGATGCCGCGCACGACGTCGGTCGGCATCATCGGTCGACCGGTGCGGGCCAGCTGAAACATCTGCTTGAGCAGCCGCTCGACCAGATCGAAGCGATCACCGTCGCCGTCGAGCGTGACCTCGTTGCCACGCACGTGCAGCGCGACGCCGGTCGCACGCTCGAGCTCGCTGACGACTCGCTTGGACTCGCCAGGTGTCCCGAGCACCAGCTGCAGGGCACGCTGATCGTTGAACACGAGCTTTCGGGTTGTAGTTGTCACGAGAAAATTCCCCACGCGTGGTCCCGGCCAACCGGGCGCACGAACACACCAACACTGAGAGCACACCTACGGGACCAACACCTGGGCCCCGCGCAACAAACCGGCCTCACGGATGATCGCAAGCGACGGCACCCGGAAAGTCGGCTTTGAACACGCGGTCGCGCATGAGGGCCGCAAGCTACCACGGTCCGGACGAGCGTCAACGACCGTTCTCTTTGGGCGCCGCTGGGGCGGACCACGCGCTGAGTCACGGGGCTAACGAAGCCCGAGGCGCCGACGTATGCTCTCGGACGCCGATGCTCTGGCAACACGCGATCGACTCGAGCTTGCTGCGACCCTTGCTGGCCAATGCCGCGTCGGAATGCGGCGGGATCGGCACCTACGCCTGGGCCTTTGGTCAGGGGGTGCTGGTCGACCTGACCCCGTGCGTGTATCCGCTGATTCCGGTCACGGTCGCGGTGTTCGGGGCCAAGGGGGTCAGCAAGGGCCGCGCGCTGTTTCTGGCCGCGGCCTATGTGTTGGGGATGGCGGTGCTCTATACGAGCTTGGGGGTTGGGGTCGCGCTCGCGGCTGACGGCGTCGGGTTTGGCACCTGGTTGGCGAATCCGTGGGTGGTCGGGCCGCTGGTGCTGGTCCTGCTCGCGCTCGCGGCCTCGATGTTCGGCGCCTTCGATCTGCAGCTGCCGACCAGCCTCGAGACCAAGCTCAGCAA
>DATLLB010000950.1:0-4016 GCA_035538075.1 Enhygromyxa sp. | reverse complement strand
CATGCGTGCGCTCGACGATCTCGTGCGCGCCGGCAAGGTCTTGTACATCGGCATCAGCGACACGCCCGCGTGGGTGGTCTCGGCCGCCAACACGCTGGCCGAGCTGCGCGGCTGGACCTCGTTCGTGGGCCTGCAGATCGACATAGTCGGTCTGCAAGCGGCGCAGCGAGGCCTCGATCGCACGATGCAGGTTCTTGCGATGGTTGCCGGACGCGTTGGGATCTTTGTGATCCATCGACAGCGTGTACTTGGTCGCGAGCACCGTGCGATCGCGTCGGCCCGCGGCCGCGCGCATCCAGTCGCCGACGATCTGCTCGGTCTCACCGCCGTGATACTTGTTGGCGGTGTCGAGGAAGTTGCCGCCGAGCTCTTCGTAGGCGCTCAGGACCGTGTGACTGGTCGCCGGGTCCGCGCCGAAGCCCCACTGCTCGCCGAAGCTCATGGTGCCGAGGCAGATCGAGGAGACGCGCAGGCCCGAGCGGCCCAACATGCGGTAGCGAAGTTCCGGGGTCGACATGCGCCGACAAGATAGCGGGCGCGCGCGCCGATCCGACATCGGTCTTGGTCGGCGCGGCCGGAGCTTGCATAATCGTCACGTGAGTGCGACCGCGACGCTTCAGCAGCATGTTCGGCCCTCGTCGCTCCACCAGGTCGACGCCCGATCGCTGGCGCGCATGAGCATGACCGAGCTCGATGGCCTGTTCGCCGAGCTCGACGTCGCCAGCCGCGGCGAGCTGCAAGGCCGCAAGCGTGGGCGCGTGCTCGCGGTCTCGGGGCTCGACTGGATCCCCGGCGTGGCTCGCAGCGCCCTGTTTGGATTTCTCAACGAGCTGCCGATCTGGCAGGGCAAGAGCTTCGAGGGCGAGTTTGGGGCCAACGCGTGGTTGTTGCCCGGTCACCAATTGCAGTTCGCCCGCTTCCTCGTGCGCGAGGCTCCTGCGCTCGATGGGCAAGGCATCGTGCTGCGGCTCGACTACGACGTCACTGCGAATCCGGCTCCGCTGCGCAAGATCCTCGGCGAGCTGCGCCACCTCGCGCCGGGGCTGTTCTTGGCGCGCATGCAGTTCTTCTGGGGCGATCGCGTGGTCAAGGTTTTGTACTTCACGCTGGAGAGCTGAGCGGAGCTCAGCTCTCCAGCTCTGGTTTTGATGGCGGCCATTCGGCTGGCCGCCCCCGTGCCGGGCGGACCCGTCACGGGACCCCCACCAGTCCGGTCGCCCTTCGGGCTCCTCGTTCACTGCGATGCGAGCCGCCCAGCCAAGCCGCTCAGATCTGCCACCCGGATCTGCTGAAAATTTGTGGTTGGCCGCTCGCGCTCGCGAGAATTGCCGCAGTGCTGCGACCGATCCGAGCCGCGATCAGCCTGGCCGTACTGCTGGGCGCGCTGTGGGCTGCGTTTGCGGTGGAGCTGGGCGACAAGAGCTTCGCCGAGCACATCGACACGATCAGCGAGACGCCCGAGGCCAAGCAGCTGATCGACGACACGCGCTCGACGATCAACCCGGCGCTGGTCGAGGTGCGGGATCGCGTGCTCGGCGAGTATGTCGAGGCGCCGACGTGGATCCCCGAGCAGGATCTCGCGGAGACGCCACCAAAGACGGCGGCGCCGGTCCGGGAGACGTCGACGTTCGCGAACGGCTCGCCACGCGCGGCGCGACCCGAGCACGACGCCGAGCCGCCGCTGCCGGGACGCCGCCGAGAAGGTCGCCACGAGCCGCCATTGCCGGGCCGGCGCTGACTCGATCTCCCGCGCGCGGCGGCCTCGTGCTAAGGCGCCGCTGATGCTCGATCAAGCTCGAAGCCTCTGCGTGCTCGGCTGCGGAACCATGGGCGAGGCGATCGTCGCCGGGCTCCTGCGCGCGGGCTGGCTCGCACGCGAGCGCGTGGTCGTGACTGCGCGCCGCTCGTCGGTGGCCGAGCGCCTGCAGGCGCGGCTCGGCGTCGAGGCCACCACCGACAACCTGCGCGCGGCCGAGGCAGCCGAGGTCGTGCTGGTGTGCCTCAAGCCGCAGCGCTACGCCGACGTGCTCGACAACCCGGCGATGCGTGCGGCGCTGGCCGGCAAGCTGGTGATCAGCATCGCGGCCGGCGTGACGCTGGAGAGGCTCGCCGGGTGGTTGCCCGAGACCGCGCTGATCCGGGCGATGCCCAACACACCGAGCTTGATCGGCGAAGGCATGACCGTGGTCTGCCGGCTGACCAACGCGTCGCCCAACGCGGCCAACGACGAGCAGCTGGCCCTGGCGCGGCGCATCTTCGAGTCGGTCGGCGCCTGCCTCGAGCTCGAGCCCAAGCTGATGGACGCGGTCACCAGCCTCAACGGCAGCGGCCCGGCGTTCGTCTATGTGATGCTCGAGGCGATGGCCGACGGCGGCGTGATGATGGGTCTGCCGCGCGACGTCGCCGTCAAGATCGCCGCGCAGGTGTTCCGCGGCGCGGCGGCGATGGTGCTCGACACCGACATGCATCCGGCGGCCCTCAAGGATCAGGTGACCACGCCGGCCGGGTGCACGATCGCGGGCATCCTGACGATGGAGGACGGCCGCATTCGGTCGGTGCTCGCACGCACGATCCAAGAGGCGGCCAAGGTCGCCTCCGGGCTGGGTTGAGTCATGCGCATCCGCTGCGGGTGGATTGTGGTCGTGCTCGGGCTCGCCGGTTGTCCACGCGCTCCGGCGGAGGACGCTCGAGCCGAGCGAGAGACCAAGCCGGTCGAGGCCTTGGCGCCGGCCGAGTCGGTCGAGTCGCCGACGCCGAGCACCACGGATTACCGCTGGACCAACGACGCGATCTTGGCCGAGGTCACGCGCTCCACCAACGAGCTGCTCGCCGCGCAGTCCCTACCGGGTGAAGTCGTGCAGCAGCTTCGCAGTTGGTCGTCCTTGGCCGAGCCTGATGGGCGTCTGGCGGCGACGATGGTCGCAGATGGCGAGGCCGACGCGTCGATCGAGCGCATCTGCCCGAGCGCGCGTCAGATCGTCGAAGAGACCCGTGACCTCTGGGGTCATGAGCGTGGCCAGCACGTGTTCGAGCGCTGCAACTTCGGCCCGCTGGGCGTGCTCGAGCGAGACGAGGCCGCTCGCCTTCGGCTCCCGCCAATCACCCTCTGGACGCTCCATCAGGCGTTGCTCGACGCGGGCGTGCCTTCAACACGCGCCCGCGATCACGTCCGTCTACTCATCGCCGCTTGGGACCTGTACTGGTACGCCATCGCACTCCAGCCCGAAGCCGTGCGCCTCGGCATCTCCGAGCTGGAGGAGCCCATGCCGCTGCGTGAGCACTCGCTGCTGCGCGAAGAGGTCCAGACACTCGTGGAGCGTTCGTGTTGGATGCAGTCCATGGGTGACGAGGGCGTGGACGTGATCGCCGACGACGCGACCAAGGTCGCCACGCTGCTCGAGCTGGTCTTCACCAGCGAATGTGCCCTCGAGGTGGTTCTGACATCGACGCGCCGCAGCGAGCTGCTCGAGCCAAGGCGCGTGCGATTTTCCGTGGTCGCCGACGCGCCCGCAGGTGCGATCGCGTTCCCGGCCAGCCTCACCGTCGGCGAGCTCATCGATCGGATCATGGCGCTGCCGCCCGATACGGCGGGCAAGATCGTCGTCGTCGCGAAACGCTAATCCTTCTCGTCGCGCAGCTGGGCTTCGCGGGCACGGGCCTCGCGAGCGACGATCAGCACGCGCTCGAGGTTCTCGCGGTGGCGCTCCCAGATCAGCCCGGCGAGCCCGGCCGCGAGCACCACATAAGGAAACGGCACGCTCGGATCGAGCCAGGTCGCGCCGACGATCACCAGCGCGGCGGTCAGCGATCCGGTCGCGGAGATCCGCGTCAGCCACAGCGTCTGCAGGTACACGATCAACCCCAGCAAGGCGGCCTTGGGCGCGAGCACCAAGAACACCCCGAACGCGCACGAGACCCCCTTGCCGCCGGCGAAGCGCAGGTAGATCGGGAACACGTGACCGATGATCGCGGCCAGCGAGATCACGGCGATCAGCGTGGGCCCGGCCGGCTCGGCG
>DATLLB010000949.1:0-4730 GCA_035538075.1 Enhygromyxa sp. | reverse complement strand
GGTCGCAAGCGACCCCGCGGCTCCGGGCGACGAAAGCGAGAGCAACTGAGCATGGCCCCGCCCGCCGCAAAGCCATCGCCCAAGTCCGCCAGCGAGCCGACTGCGTCCGCGAGCGGCGGCAAGCTGCGCTGGGTGCTCGGGTGGATCGTGCTGCCTGGCACGATCATCGCGGCGCTGTTCCTCGCCGGCGTGCACGTCGGCGCGCGCGGACCCGATCGCCCGCTCGCGCGCATGCTGCTGAAGATGTTCGGCAGCGAGCCAGGCGTGGCCGCCGAGCCCGAGGAGACACCCACGGCCAAGCCGCGACCAGGCGCGAAGCCGGGTGAGCCGTTCTCGTTCTCGACCGTGCTGCAGCCCAAGCAGCTCGATGCGATCGCCGAGAAGAGCCTGGGCCTCAGCGCCGAGGAGCTCGACTGCGAACATGTCTGCCGTGCGTACTTCAAAGCGGAGTACGAGGCGGTCGTGTACAGCGTCGAGCAATGCGAGCTCGCGCGCGCGGTGAGCTACGCGCCGAGCTACTTGAGCTGTCGCGGCAAGCTCGAGGCGGCTGCGGCCAAGGTCGACAAGGTCGAGAGCGACCAACCGCCCAAGTGATCGCTAGCGCGTGTGCACGAGCCTTCGCGCGCTCGCTCACGGTCGATTGCGCATGGTTGAGCGGCCGCGAGCGATCGCTTAAGTTGCCGCCGCATGGCCGCGAAGTATCCGCTGACGAGGCTCGACCAGCACCCGACGCTGACCCCCGATCTGCTGCGTCTCGCGTACCGCGAGATGTGCATGGCTCGCTGTCACGTCGAGCGTGTCGTGCAGGAGTGCTCGAAGGGCAACATCAAATTCGCGATCTGGGGCCCGGGCGAGGAGCTCCACGGCGCGGCCCAGGCGATCGCGTACAGCGAGGTCGCCAACCCGGACGCGTTTGGGATCTGCGGCCACTACCGCTCGGCCGGGCTGCTCTCGATGTGGGCGCGGCTGCGGGGCTACCCCGACTTTCACCTCGATCACATGCGCCAGCAGCTGTCGCGCGTGACCGATCCGTGGAGCGGCGGTCGGCAGATGACCGCTCACTTCAACGATCTTCGCTACAACATGATGCCGGTCCAGAGCGCGCTCGGCATGCAGCTCGGCAAGTCGGTCGGCTACGCCTACGGCATGCGCAAGCAAGGCCATGACGATGGCCTGGTCGTGGCCGTGGTCGGCGACGGCACCATGGCCGAGAGCGACTTCCACGAGGGCGTGACCGGGGCATCGATCCTCGACACGCCGCTCTTGCTGTGCGTGACCGACAACAACATCGCGATCAGCGTCAAGCCCGAGGACGGCCGCGGCTTGACGGATCTGCAGGCCTACGCGAAGGCGTTCGGCTTCGCGTTCTTCAGCGCCGACGGCAACGACTTCATCGAGATCTACGAGCAGACCCGCGCCGCCGCGCTCTACTGCCGCGACAACCAGCGCCCGGCGCTGTTTTGGATCCGCAACCTCGCGCGCCTCAACGGCCACTCGAACGCCGGCACCTACAATTTCGTGTTCGAGGCCCACGACTGCGTCAACGACTTCGGTGAGGCGCTGGTCGAGCAGGGCATCCTCGCGCCCGACGACATCATCCGCCGCAATGACGACACGCGCGGCGACTACTACAAGCGCCACGAGCTCGGGCGCATCGGCAAGCAGGCCGATGACTACATCCTCGAGACCATGCGCATCGCCAACGCCGAGCCGGAGCCGACCGTCGAGTCGGTGACCGAGCACATCTACGATCCCTACCCGGAGGTCGTCGAGCCGCCGACGGTCGGGCGCGAGACGGTGATCTCGCTCAACGGCGCGATCCGGGCGGCGATGCGCGACATCCTCGAGGACAACCCGCTGACGTGGATCTACGGCCAGGACGTGGCCGAGCGCGGCGGCGTCATGCAGGCGACCAAGGGCCTGTGGGAGCGGTTCCCCGAGCAGGTCCGCGACGCGCCGATCAACGAGCCGCTGATCCTCGGCACCGCGGTCGGCTTCGCCATGCACCCGGGTGCGACCGCGCTGCCCGAGATCCAGTTCTCCGACTACAGCCTCAACACGCTGCACTGGCTGGTCTACCTCGGCAACCTGCTGTGGCAGACCAACGGCACCATCCGCGCCAACGTGATCGTGCGCCTTCCGACCGAGCCGCTGCACGGCGGCGCCATCTATCACTCGATGTGCATGGAGGGCTTCTATGGATCGATCCCCGGCCTGACGATCATCGCCCCGACCACCTCGCGCGATTTCTATGGGCTGCTGCGCTCGGCCGCCGAGTACACCGGGCCGGTCGTCGTGTTCGAGTCCAAGGGTCTCTACCGGATGGCGCTCGGCGACGCGTTCCCGGGCGAGCCGACCGACGCCGAGGAGATCAAGCGGCTCAAGAAGGCGATCGGCATGCAGGGGTTGATCCCCGATCTGCCGACCGACTTCCGTGTGCCGCTCGGCAAGGCGGCCGTACGTCGGCAGGGGCGGGATCTGACGCTGGTCACGTGGGGTCGCGCCACGCTGTTCGCCCAGGAGGCGATCGCGACGCTCGGCGAGCGTGGGATCGACGTGGAGATGATCGATCTGCGGACCATCGTCCCGCCCGACATGACCACCGTGCTCAACTCGGTGCGCAAGACCGGGCGCCTGCTCGTGGTCCATGAAGATCGCGTGTTCGCCAGCATCGGCCGCGAAATCCAGGGCCAGACGATCGAGGCGATGTCCGACACGCCTGTGGTCACGCGCGTGCTCGGCCAGGATGCGATCCCCGGCATTCCGCAGAACGTGAACCTCGAGCACCACATCGTGGTCACGCCCGAGAAGATCGTCGCCGCGGCCGAGCAGGTGATGCGCACCGAGTTGCGACGTGGAGCCGCCGTGCAGGCCGCTCCCAAGCGGGTCGCCACGGTCAGCGAGCCCGCGCGCACGCGCGTGCTGTGGACGCCCAATCGCGCGTTCGTCGGGTAGATCCGCCTCTCGGACGATCGGGTTTGCATCGCGCCCGTGAGCGCCCGGCCCTCGGATGATCCGGTTCATCCCGAGGGGCGGAGCCGTCCGGGTCGGTGATGAAGTTTTTCATGCAGGGGGGCCGAGCCGCCCGGGCCGGAGAAGAAGAACTTCATGAGGGGGGCCCAGCGGCCCGGGTCGGTGATGAAGTTTTTCATCCAGGGGGCCGGAGCCGTCCGGGTCGGAGAAGACGAACTTCATGATGGGGGGCCCAGCGGCCCGGTCGGTGATGAAGTTTTTCATCCAGGGGGGCCCAGCCGTCCGGGTCGGAGATGAAGAACTTCATGATGGGGGGCCCAGCCGCCCGGGTCGGCGATGAAGTTTTTCATCCAGGAGGCCCAGCCGCCCCGGTCGCCGACGACCGACGTCATCGGCTCCGCGCGTCCGCGCCGATCAACCAGGGCAGACATACGAGATCGGAAGATCGTCGGTGTCCTTGACCACGCAATCCTGCGGCCAGTCGGGGTGCTCCAGCCACGCGCAGCACGGCAGGTCGGGCACGCCCTCGGGCATGCTCAGCGGACACGGCGACTTCGCGGCCAGGCAACAGCCGAGCGACTCGGGGCTCGGCACGATGTCGTCGGGCGGGGCGAAGTCGCTGCAATTGGCGTTGCACTCGAACTCGCACAGCACCACGACGTCGGCGTTGATCGCTTCGTCGACGCACAGCGGCTCGCAGTAGGCCTCGATGTCGGTCTGCGCGGCCTCGCTGCCGTCGCAGAACTCGCCCGGGAACGGCACGAGGTCGCCGCCCGGATAGGCGAGATCGGAGTACGAGCCGTCGAGCTCGCCGTCGCCACAAAAGCCGCAGTTGTTGCGACCGAACACGCACTCGTCGGTGCAGCGCGAGATCGTGCCCGAGGCGTAGGGCTTCTCGATCTTCTGCTCCATGCCGATCGCGAAGGTGTTGTAGTAGCCGCAGCTGAGGTTGGGCCCGAAGCCGTCACTGGGCACGCACTCGCCGAGCAGCATGTAGCAGACTCGACCGGGCCCGCAGTCTTCGTCGCTGCCGCACGAGAGGCTCGGCTCGCACTCCTCGGTGCCGTTGACGACCCCGTCGCCGCAGACCTCGGGGCACAGCTCGAAGTCCAGCTCGCACTTATCGGTGCAGCGGACCACGCCCGAGCCCGAGGGACAGGTGGCCCCGCGCACGTCGTTGCCGTCGCAGACCTCGGTGCCGGAGGCCTTTCCGTCGCCGCACTGCTCACACTCGAGCTCGCTCGCTCGGATCTCGCAGGTGTTGGGATCGCACTCGGCGTTCTTGTCCCAGCCCTGCTTGCGGCATTCGTCGACGTAGCTGCGATCGCCGCTCGACTCGTCGCACTCTTCGTACTCGGGATCCCACCAGCCGTCGCCGCAGCTGCGCCCGCGCGGCAGGTCGCCGAAGCAGCCAACCGTGATGCCCAGCACGAGCGCGCTGCCGCAGATCGTCGCGCGCACGAGCGTCTTCACGGGCACACCGGCTTCAGCCCGCCCTGGACGCACGACCACTCGGGGTGCTCGGCCCACGAGCAACACGGTAGATCGGGGACGCCCGGCGAGTCCATGGTTGGGCACGGCGAGCCCTTCGCCAGGCAGCAGGATGGGTCGGGATCGCCGGGGTTCACGGACTGCTCGAAGCCGTCGCAGTCGTCGTTGCAATCGAACGCGCAGAGGACCACGACGTCGGCGTCGATCGGTTCGTCGGGCACGCACCGCGGCTCGCAGTGGGCCTCGAGCGCCTCGACGCGGACCTC
>DATLLB010000948.1:0-7364 GCA_035538075.1 Enhygromyxa sp. | reverse complement strand
GCGATCGCGGCCGATCGCAATGTGGTCTGGCGAGCGCTCGGCGACGCGTGGTTCGAGACCTGGGATCCGCGGCTCGACGCGGCGATGAGCGGCCTGGATCTGCGCGCTGCGGACGACGGACCGCGCTGTCCGGAGCTGGGGCAGTGGCTGGTGCCCGAGCAGGCTGCGAGCCTGGGCGCGGTTGGGCTCGATGCCGAGGTCAGTCGGACGGCGCTCGAAGCTGCGCTCGCGCAGCCCGAGGCCCCGGCGACGGGCGTCGCGTTGCTGCGCGCGATCGAGGCCGACCTGGGCCTGGCCTGCTCCGCGCCGCTGGTGAACCTGCTCCACGCAGGTCCGCACTTGCTCGCGCTCGAGACTCTCGACGAGCGTTTGGTCCACACGCCCGAGCTGTCGGCGTCGCTGCAGCTGCAGCTGCAGGCCGAGATCGCGGCAGCGCATGGGGCCGATGGCCGCGCGATGTTGCTGACCACCTCGGCGGCGGCCGAGAGCGTCGATCCACGCGCAGTCTGGGCGCGCGCGGCCACGGCCGGGCGCAGCTTCGGAGCGCGCGAGTACACGCTCGAGGCCCTACGCCAGGTGGTGCTGCACAGCGACGGCCTCGACGATCCGGCGGCGCGACGCGAGATCCTGTTGATCCGCCTGCGTGACGTGGACCGCGACGCGGTGCTGCGCGACGGCGACGAGAAGGCGATCGAGGCGATTCGCTCGGCGATCGCTGACTACCTCCAAGAGGCGCCTGCAGCCCGTCGCTGGGCGCGGCTCGACGATCTGCTGTGGGCGCTCGCCGAAGAGCCGCGCGCGGACGCGATCGCGTGGGAGCGACTCCGCGAGATCCTCGCGCCGATCCTCGAAGAGGAAGCCGCGCGGCACCCCGAAGCGGTACAGGCTCTCGCGCGCGCTGGCTCGGCACAGACGAGCGACGCCGAGCCGGCCGATCCCTCGACGCTCGCGGTCCGGCTCGAGCTCGCGTACCTGAGCGACGCGCCGGCGATCTGCGAGCTCTCGAGCGCTCCGATCGACGCGCAGCGCCTGCTCGGCATGGCGACCGCCTGCGGCCCACGAGCCCGGGCCGAAGCGCTCGCGGCCTTGGTCGAAGCGGCCCCCGAGGACGCCCGCGCGGCCGTGCGCGCCCGGATTTTGGGCGGACCGATCGCAGCGGAGATCGAGCCCGACCGCCCCGGGGTGTTGCACGCAGTGCCGGCGTTGACCCGCGACGGATCGAGCCTGCGGGTCGCCTTCGACTTGCCGCTCGACCCCGTGTGGATCACCGCGGGCTGACTCTTTCCATCGACCGCGCGCCGACGCAGCGGTAGCTTCCGGCCCGTGATCGCGCTCCCTCGTACGCTCCTGATCGCTGCGTTGCTGGGCGTGATCGTGGCGTGCCTCGGAGCGCTGTGGGCCAACGGTACGGCGACCCGCGAGGCGGCGGCGTACGAGCTCGCGCGGCGATCGATCGACGAGCTCGCGCTGCTCGCCGGGCTCGCCGACGAGCAAGGCAAGCTGCTCCGCGAAGAGCCGATGGCGGTCGAGGTCATCGCCGATGGCGGGCCGCTGTGGGTGATCGACACGGTCGAGCGAGCCGCGAACGCGAGCCCATGGTTCACGGTCGGGCCGAGCCCCCATCTGCTGCGGGCGGAGATCATCGACGAGCGCGGCGGCGTGGCGCTGCAGCTGCACCTGTGGCGCGGCGGTTGGGAGCTGCGAGAGCCACAGCCGCGGCGCGTCCGGATCGCCGCGTGGGCGGCCGTGGTCGCGGGTCTGCTCGGCGCGGTCGCGGCCGTCTACGTGCGCCGGATCAGCCTCGGGCTGGCGGCCGCCGGCGTGCTCGCGCAGATCCTGCTCGCCCTCGATCCGCTGCCGCCCGAGCTGTTTCCGCCGCAGCGGCTGTTCACGGCGTGGGCCGAGGGTCCGCTGTTCGGGCCGCTGTTCGATGCGATCGAGCGGATGAGCACGCTGCACGTGGCGGCCGCGACCGCGGTGGTCGCGGCGTGTCTGGTGCTGGTCGCGTTCGATCATCGACGCAGCCGCGGGCGAGGCGGCGACTTGGGGCTCGGCTGGGCCAGCGTCGCGGCGCTGATCGGCAGCCTCGGGGCCATCGCGTGGATCGAGGCGGCGAGTCGTGGCTCGCTGTTTGCGGCCTGCGATCTGCGGTTCGGCGCGTGGTCCGGGTACTTGGCGTTGCTCGGCTTGATCGTCGCGTGGCTGCCGGCGATACGTGTCGCTCGTGAGGCGTGGCGAGCCCAGCATGCCCAGCATGCGTCGTAGTCCGCTCGGATGGGCGGCGCTGTGCCTGATGCTCGTGTGTCTGTCGTTCGCGTGCACCCGCGATGGCAGCTCGGCGAGCGAAGGCAAGGTGCGACCGGCGGCCAAGCCTGCGCCGGTCTCCAAGGTCGAGAGCACCGACGCCTGGCAGGATCTGATCGCTCAGCGACCGAGCGCGGTGCTGCTGCGCGACGGTCGAGTGTGGATCGATCTCGGCCACCCCAGCGCGCAGAAGCACCTGCAGCTCGCCGCCGCGGCGTCGCCTTGGCGGCTGGCGCAGGACATCGGAGATCGACGCGCGGCGATCCTGGTCGGGCAGACCGGCGCGCTCGACATTCCGCTCGACGGCCCGCTCTCGCCCAAGCTGCACCCCGACAAGCCGGTCACGCCAGTGCCGGGCCAGCCGGTGGGCGAGGAGCCGCCGCCGCCCGAGCGTGGGCTCGCGCTGGCGATCACGCTGCGCGCGTTGGCGCCGGATCAATCGGTCACCGTGCTGTGGGAGGAGCGGCCGCTCGCGAACCTGCGCGTGTCTCAGGACTGGGAGCGTCGCACCCTGTCGCTGCCCGGCGACGTGGTGGTGACCGGCGAGAATCGGCTGCGCCTGCACTTTCGCAGCGTCGCGCCGCTCGAGGGAGGTCCGCCCGAAGAGCAGGTCGCGGCCGCGGTCGAGAGCGTCGAGGTCGGCACGCTCGCGGCGATCAAGGCGGGCCCGCCGAGCGCCAAGGCGGGGGCCGGCTACGCCATCGCAGCGCGCGGCGAGCAGGTCGAGTTCGAGGTCCCGGCCGGCATGAGCCTGGTCTACTACGTGCTCCCGCCTCGACGCTCGCGCCTGAGCTTCGAGGTCTCGGGGCGCGGCAGCATCGAGGTGCTGGCCAGCACCGACGCCGATCATCTTCACGGGCGGCGACCGGCGGTGCTGCTGCAGGAGCCGCTGCGCGCGTCGGGCCGCACGTCGAGCATCGATCTCTCGGGCTACGGCGGGATCCCGATGCGGCTCGAGCTGCGCGTGACCAGCAGCCGCGAGCGCGCGCCCGGTGAGCCGCCCGGCGGCGCGCTGTTTCGGGCGATCGACATCGTCGCGCATCGCAGCATCCCGATCGATCGCCGCGATCGCAAGACTCGCGACGTGTACGTGCTCGCGCTCGAGGGCGTGCGCCCGGACGATCTGCTCGACGGCGCGTTCGGGCAGCTGCGCGGCGGTCCTCGCTACGAGCACGTCGAGCGGTTCTTGAGCGACGCGCTGCTGTTCGAGCGGGCCTACGCGCTCGGGGCCGCGGCGGTGCCGAGCCACGCCGGGATGCTGACCAGCGTGATCCCGCTCGCTCACTTGACCGTGCGCGGCACCTACGTGGCCGAGGGCCAGCGCACGCTCGCGGAGCTGCTCGATCGCGCCGGCTATTACAACTCCAACATCTCGGCGAACTCGTACTTTACCGAGGACCGCGGGCTCACCCAGGGCTTCGCCAACCACGTGATCCTCGAGCGCAGCAACACGCGGGGCAACGACGCCGAGAAGGTCACGCTCGCGATGCTCGAGGAGATCGAGCAGCGCCCGCGGCCGCGCTTCATCTACGCGGTGCTCAACGACGCCCAGGCGCCCTACGATCCGCCGAGCGAGGAGCTGGCCGACGTGACCGTGCCCGTCGGTGCGCCCGCCCAGCACCGCACGCACATGTGGATCGAGCGGGTCCGAACCGGCGTGATCGAGCTCGACCCGGCGCATCTCACCTACGTGCGTCGGCTGTATCGCGGCGAGCTGCAGGTCATCGACAAGGCGCTCGGGCAGCTGCTCGCTGCGCTCGGCGAGCGCAACGAGCTCGACGACGCGGTGATCGTGCTGGTCGGCATCCACGGCGAGGAATTTCTCGAGCACGGCGGCACCGGTCACGGGCGCACGCTGTTCGAGGAGAGCATCCACGTGCCGCTGGCGATCCGGGCGCCGAAGCTGCTCGCGCCGGGTCGCGTGGAGGCGCCGGTCGACCTGCTCGATCTCGGGCCCACGCTCGCCGATCTGCTCGGCGTGGAGTTCGATCCGCAGTGGCAGGGCGAGAGCTTGGTGCCGCTGATCGACGACCCGCAGCCACCCCCGCGATTGGTGGTCTCGTACCTCGGCGACGGCAGTCGGGCCGCGATCATCGGGCATCACAAGTTCGTGCTCGGACCCGGACGTGGGCGTGAGTCGCAGCACTTTTATGATCTCGAGGCCGACCCCGGCGAGCAGCACGACCGCATCGCCGAAGGAGGAATCGCGTTGCGTGTGGTGCGAACGGCGCTTAGCTGGCAGATGCCCGAGCAGCCCTGGTGGAAGCGCCCACGCTGGGGGACGGGCGCGAACCTTCAGGCTGCGTTCGCCCTCGATCACGGTCTGTAGGTCGTCTGTTCCCGGGCGGGGCGCTGTGATAAGAGCCGCCCCCATGTCCGCGACCAAGGCTCTGCTCGACGACATCGCCAAGCTCCAAGCGGCTCAGGACGCCGCCGGCCTCAAGGCCCTCGAAGACCACGGCGACAAGCACGTGCGCAAGGCTGCCCGCAAGGCCCTGCACGTGCTGCGCAGCAAGGGCGTGGCGGTCCCCGAAGAGGGCCGGGCGTGGGCCAAGGTCGACGTGCAGAGCCTGCGTCAGCACGCCGGGGCGGTCGGCATGATCGACATGGCGGCATCGCCTGCGGTCACGCGGATCACCTTGAGCCTGCCCAACGAGCAAGAGGGCGCGTCGCTGCTGATGGGTCTGCTCGATCCCACCGATCGCCTGCTCGACTTCGCGGCCTACTACCAGACCGACGGTCAGCAAGCCCGCACCGCGCGTGACTGGCAGCGCGACGCCGACGGCCGCTCGCTCCCGATCAGCTGGCTGCAGGCGCGGCTTTACTGGGCGCGCGAGCAGACCCACAAGGGCAGCTACCAGCTGCCGCGCGCGATCGATGAGCAGCTGCCCAAGCTCGGCGAGGCCCCGAGCGCGCGGCCCGAGCCGACCTTCCTCGACGAGGCGCTCGCAGGCGTTGAGCCGGCCGCCTCGGATCTCGGCGCGATCCTGATGTCGGGCGCCGTGCACAGCTGGCCGGTGTTGTTCGACGCCAACGGGCTGTTCAATCGGCTCGGCGAGACCATGAAGGACGCCGACCCCAGCACGCTGACCAACGAGGATCGGCTGGCGCACATCATGAGCGCCAGCAAGGGCGACGAGCAGCTGCGCGAGGGCCTGCGCGGGCCGCTGGCCAACGCGCTCGACGACGTCGCGGTCGTGCTCTACCTCGACGGCTCGCTGTCCGAGGCTCGCCGCGTTCGCCAGCTCGCCAGCGATCTACGCGGCGCTGGCGAGCCGGAGATGGTCGACGGCGTGGTCAACCTCGTGCAGCTGCAGATCACCTCGGCTGCGATGGCGCAGATGCAGCGCCAGGGTGGGATGCTCGATCAGGATCACGACCATGATCACGATCATGATCACGACCACGTGCACGGTCCCGACTGCGATCACGATCACGACTGAGCTTCGCGATTTTCGGGAGCACGCTGTAACAGCCTCTACTGCGGTGGGAAGGGCCCGGCGGTGGTCGGGAGCACGTCTTGCTCCGGCGTGATCGCCCGCAGCGTGCCGTTCGAGTTGTTGGCGCGGGTGAACCACACGGTCCCCGCCGCGACAGCGACACCGTAGTTGCCCGCGTTGACGCTGAGGTCGTGGAGGCCGTTGTCGACGAAGCGGCCGGTCGGCAGCTCGACGGTCACGAACGCCTGCGCGTTGTCGTAGGAGATGATGATCAGATAGCCCTCTTCGTTGATGGTCACGTCGGTCGGATAGGTGACCAGCCCGGCGCCGAGATCCTCGAGCCCGACGCCGTCAATGCCGTCGTCGACGTTGGCATCATCGAAGCGGACGATCCGCGCATTCTGAGCGTCCGCGACATACAAGGAGCCGCCCGCGTACGCGCAGCCGCGTGCGCCGTCCTGCGGAAGATCGCTGGAGGACGTGAGCCCGTTGCCCGGTGAGCCGGGGTTACCGGGCGAGCCCGTCGCGAGCCCGCTGCCGATCTGCGTGAACGTGGGATCGGTGCCGTCGAGCGAGCTGAACGCGATGCGCCACGCCGAGCCGTCGCCGAAGTTGACCAGATAGAAGTAGGCGATCGCGCCCGGCTCGTCCCAGCTGCCAAAGCAGAGCCCGCCGGGGTTGAAGAACGCGTCGTGAGTCGAGCTGTCGAGCGTCGCGATCAACGAGCCGTCGCCGTCGAGGATCGCGATGCCACCCGTGCCGTTGGCACCGCCCTGCTCGAAGGCCGCCCACACGCGATCGTGCCTCGGCACCGAGATTGCCATCGCGCCCGCGAAGCCGATCGCGGTGCCGTCGAAGATCGGCACCGCGGCGGCACCCGAGGGCTCGCCGCTGGGATCGAGCACGCGCATGATCTCCGAGGTCCCGTAGTTGGCGACGTAGATGTCACCACCCTCGATGTCATCCGAGGTCGCCGGATCGTCGGGGGCGATGCCGATGTCGAAGGGGAAGTTGAGCCCGGTCGCGACGCCGTCGAACAAGCCGTCGAAGCTCCCGATCGCCGAGGTGTCATCGGCGTCGTCGTCGTCGCGGCAGCCGAGGCTCGGTGCCAAGACGAAGGTGGAGAGCAGCAGGGGGAGCGCGGGCTTGCAGGTGGGCACGGGGCTTGGACCGTGTGGGCACCACGGATTCCAAGCTGCGGCGCGGGGCCCGAGGTGCTCGATCGCCAGCAACTCTCGGAGTAGGGTTGCGCCGTGACGGACGTCGAGCGCGGGCTCGAGCGCGAGGAGGCGGCGCGGCGGCTGGCCGAGCAGGGGCCCAACGAGCTGGCGCAGCAACGCAGCACCCCGCGCTGGCGCGTGTTCCTGCGCCAGTTCGAGAGCCCGCTGGTGTTGATCCTGGTCGCGGCCTCGGGCGTCGCGGGCTGGATGGGCGATGTCGCCGACGCGGTCGCGATCACGGTGATCGTCGCCCTCAACGCGGCGATCGGCTACGTGCAGGAGCGCAAGGCCGAGCAGGCGATGGTCGCACTGCGGACCATGACGGCGCCGCGGGTGACCGTGCGCCGCAGCGGCGAGCTCGCGATCGTGCCCGCGCGCGAGGTGGTGGTCGGTGACATCG
>DATLLB010000947.1:0-2967 GCA_035538075.1 Enhygromyxa sp. | reverse complement strand
CGCACGAGGTTGAAGCCGAAGCTGCGCGCGACCTGATCCTGCAGGCGCTCGATCTCGTCGTTGGTGAACTCGAGCACGTGATCACACTCGATGCAGATCAGGTGATCGTGGTGCTCGGTGTCGCCGGCGGTCTCGTAGATCGCTTGTCCTTCGCCGAACCGACGCTGCGCCGCGAGCCCGCACTCGGTCAGCAGCTTGAGCGTGCGGTACACGGTCGCGTAGCCGATCCGCGGGTTCTCCTCGCGCGCCAGCGCGAGCAACTCCTCGATCGACAGGTGGCCCTCGGTCGAAAAGAACTGCCGCGCGATGATGTCGCGCTGACGGGTGGACTTGAGCTGCTTCTTGCTCAAGTACTCGTGGAACTGGCCCATGAGCTCGTCCACGTCGTGTTCCTCGCCAGCGTGCTCCATCGCTCTGGGGCCAGGCTATAACGGGGGCTCCCAGCCGGCAACACGAACCACCCACGTGGGCGGGACGAGAACCGGTCGACGGAGCGCGGCCCGGCGCACACCTCGAAGCGCTGGTCGTTGACGGCGCGCGCCAGCGCCGGTACACCGCGCGACGATGGCCGGTCCTCGCAAGTCCAAGCCCGCACCACGCGGCGCCGAGACCCCCGGGCAGCTATCTGCAGAGGCGCTGCTCGGCCGCCTCGACGAGGTGGTGCGCGAGCTCGAGTCCGGCGAGCTGCCGCTCGAGCAGGCGCTCGCGCGCTTCGAGGAGGGCGTCAAGCTGGTCCGCGAGGGCGAGCAGCTGCTGGCGCTCGTCGAGCAACGGATCGAGATCCTGCTCGCCGACGATCGCATCGTCGACTTCGCCGACGACAGCGACTACGCCGACGAGCACGACCATGCGCCCGACGAGGGCGAGAGGTGACATGAGCAACTCCCAGTTGGATAGGCACTTGGAGAGGGACTTGGAGAGCTGGTTCGCCGAACGTCAGTCGGCGATCAACGCCGCGCTCGACGGGCTGCTGCCCGAGCCTGCGCGCAGCGAGGATCCCGGGCGCCTGCGCGAGGGCATGCGCTACGCGGTGTTGCTCGGCGGAAAGCGCATGCGCCCGCTGCTGACCATCGCCTGCTGTGAGGCCGTCGGTGGCGAGATCGCCCACGCACTCCCGGCCGGCTGCGCGCTCGAGATGATCCACGCCTACTCGCTGGTCCACGACGACCTCCCGGCGATGGACAACGATCTCGAGCGTCGCGGACAGCCGACCGTCCACGTCAAGTTCGGGGTCGCCAACGCGATCCTGATCGGCGACGCGCTGCTGACCGAGGCGTTCGCGGTGCTGGTCCGTGGCGCGGGCGCGCACGGGATCCCGCCGCAGTCGATGGCCACCGCGGTCACGCTGCTTGCCAAGCACGCCGGCATCGACGGCATGGTCGGCGGACAGGCGCTCGATCTCGAGGAGGGTCAGGACATCGATCAGCTCGCACGACTCGAGCACGTCCACGCGCTCAAGACCGGCGGACTGTTCGCGGCCGCGGGCGCGCTCGGGGCCCTCTCCGGTCAAGCCTCGGCCGAGGACGTCGCCAAGCTCGAGCGCTACGGGCTCGCGTTCGGCATCGCGTTTCAGCACGCCGACGACATCCTCGACAACGATCAGCCCGCGCTGCGCGAGGCCGCGGCGGTGCGAATTCGCCAACTCACCGACGAGTGCCGCACGCTCGCGAGCAGCTTCGGAGAGCCCGCGCGTCCGCTTCGGGCCCTCGCCGACTGGATCGACGAGCGGGCCGCGCGAGCTCGCTCGGGCGAAAACCTGGCGTAGACCTGTTTTCGTGCGGGATCTCCGCTGCGTGCAGGCGATCGCTCCGTGCATGACGGAGGCCCGCACGCCCTGATAACATTTTCGACGGATGTCGAAGACGACCGTCGTGCTGGACTCGGACGACCTGCCCCACGTCAAGAAACGTGAGCAGGGGACCCGCCGCGCGTTCGTGGTCGTGCTGGCCGGCGATCGCATGGGCGAGATGTTCCCGCTCAACGACGGCCGCACCTCGATCGGCCGAGGTCTCCACGCCGACGTGCGTATCAACGACGAGGGCATCTCTCGCTCGCACGCACAGATCGAGCTCGACGACGGCAACTACTATTTGTCCGACGCGGGCTCGACCAACGGCACCTTCGCCAACGGCGAGCGCGTCGATCGGTATCCGCTGCAAGAAGGCGACAAGATTCAAATCGGCGCCAGCAGCGTGCTCAAGTTCACCTACCACGACGACATCGACGAGGACTTCCAGCGCAGCCTCTACGAGTCGGCCCTGCGCGACCGCCTGACCGGCGTGTTCAACCGCGGCTACTTCAACAACCGGCTCGAGAGCGACGTCGCGTTCGCGCTGCGCCACGGCAAGCCGCTCTCGCTGGTGATCTTCGACGTCGACTTCTTCAAGCGGGTCAACGACGAGCTCGGGCACCCGGCCGGCGACGCGATCCTGCGCGACCTTGCCGAGCGCGTGCAGGGGACCACCCGCTCGGAGGACATCTTCGCCCGCTACGGCGGCGAGGAGTTCGTGCTGATCTGCCGTGACGTCGACGCCCTGCGAGCCTCGCGGGCCGCCCATCGCATCAAGGAGCTGGTCGGTGGCTCGCCATTCAAGCTCGCCGGGCGCGAGATCGAGATCACCGTCTCGCTCGGCGTCGCCGATCTCTCGATGCTGCTCGAGCCCAGCGCCCAGGCGCTGGTCGAGGCCGCCGACGCGGCGCTGTACATGGCCAAGCGCAATGGTCGGGATCGGGTCGAGATCTACGATCCCGAGAGCGAACCCACTCGTTTGGTTTAATCGAGGGCGATCCGAAGCTCCGGCGACCAGTCGGGCGCGAGGCTGATCTGCGCCCGCAGGCCGCCCGCGGGCGGGTTGCCTTCGGGGCTGAAGCGCAGCAGGTCCGGTTTCACCGAGACGAGCTGCGTGACGTCGGGGACCTCGACGTAGATCAACGGCACCGCGCCGTCGTCGTGCGGGAGCTCGGCGA
>DATLLB010000946.1:0-8428 GCA_035538075.1 Enhygromyxa sp. | reverse complement strand
GCTCGGGGCGATCCTTCGGGTGGCGCCGCGCGAGCAGGAGAACGATCGCGCGTGGGTGTGCGCGGCGATCGGCGAGCGCTGGCCAGGCAGCGAGGAGCTGGTGCTCGAGCGCGCGGCGGCTGGTTATCCGGGAGGTCGACGCGAGCGGATCGCCGCGCTGGTCGACGACTGGATCGCCAAGCTGGTGCCGGCCTCGCTGCGCTTGTTTGGGTGCTACGGGATCGCGCTCGAGCTGCACCTGCAAAACACGTTGGTGCAGGTGGTCGACGGTCGCGTGGCCGGGTTTTGGGTGCGGGATCTCGGCGGCATCCGCATTCACGCGCCGCGTCTGGCCGCGGCCGCGCTGGCCCGCTCGCCGAGCTTCGCGGCCAGCTCGTTCATCATCAGCGAGGATCTCGACGAGGTCCGCGGCAAGCTCGAGCACACGTTGTTTCATGCTCACCTCGCTCACCTGTTTGCGATCGCCGGGACGCTCGGGGTCGACGAAGCCGGGAGCTGGGCGAAGCTGCGTGGACGCGTCGAGCAGGACCTGAACGCCTGGGCCGAGGATCCCCGCCTCGACGCCGACACCCGTGCGCGACTGCTCGCCGATCGGCACGCGCTCACACGCCCGCGCGTGCGTGCCAAGGCGCTGCTGCGGATGCGTCTGCGCGAGCGCAGCAGCGACTACGACTACACCGAAGTTGCCAATGCGCTCGCTCGCACCGGGCACTGATCAGCTTGCGGTCGCGCTGAAATCGTCCGACCCTTGCCTGGGTTGCGACGCAACCGACGGGGCTCGTGCGTTCTCCATCCTCAGGCTCTCCAATCGGATCACGTAGGGTCACGGCCTGGCTGAGCTCGTTCTTGCTGGTGCTGCTGCTGTGGTCGACGCCGGCGAAAGCGGAGACCTGGGGGCAGTATCTGATCATCGTCGACGACTCCGGGAGCATGGACGCGAGCGATCCTCGACGGCTGGTGATGCTGGCCTCGCTCGCGCTCGGGGCTGCGCTGTCGGACGGCGATCAGGTGATGGTCGCTGGGCTCAACGAGCTCGCCGACAAGAACAGCACCCCCAAATTCGTCTCGCCGCGCGAGCTGCTGACCGAGCGCGACGGCAACGAGGGCGAGCGTGCGCTCGCGGGCGCGCAGTTCGAGCGCATGGCTCGACACCGCGGGGCCACGCCGTGCAAGGAGGCGCTCGATCGCGCCGCGACCTTGCTCGAGCAGGTCGCCTCGGCCGGCACGCCGCAGACGCTGTTGCTGCTGACGGACGGAGCGTGCAGCGGGCCGATCGATCCGGCCTCGACTTGGCTCGCGCGCCTGACCAGCCACGCCGAGGGCCGCTTCCGCTTTGCGCTGCTCAGCAAGAAGTCGGCAGGCGAGCGCGTCGATCCGGCGCTGGTCGAGTATGCGACGGCGACCGGCTGGACCAGCGATCCCAACATCTCGTTCGACTCGCGCTCGCTGCTACGGGCGTTCGCGGAGGTGCTGTCGTTCTCGCGTGGGCTTCGCTACGACGAGGGCGGTCGCGTCGGACTCGAGCGCAGCTTCGCGGGCGCGCGCGAGGTTCGAGTGCTCGCGGTCAGCAGCGACGGGCAAGCTCCAATTACGCTCGCTTCAGCCCACGCCGACGGCGGGCGCGAGACGGCGATCACCGGCGGGCCCACCTACAAGCACGGGCAGTACGGATGGAGCCTGCGCGTGGCGAAGACCGGGCCGCAGGAGCAGCCGATCGCCGCCCGCTCGCCCGACGCGGGGGTCGAGGTGCTGGTGATCCCGAGCTACGGCCAGCTGCACCTCGAGGCGGTCGTGAGTCCGTGCAGCGAGAGCGATGCCGAGCGCCCGCCGCTGCCGTGGACGCGCGAGCGAGCGGTGCGATCGGGTCAACCGGCCTGCGCGTGGGCGCGGCTGGTCGGCGATCGTGGAGAGACCATTCATCCGGCGCGCTCCTTCAGCTTCGAGATCGAGCTGTGCGAGGACGAGAAGTGCGAGCGCTCGTCGGGCATGCAGCCCGATCAGGACGGGACCTTCAACGCGCAGCTCGGGGTCATGCCCGAGGGTCGCAGCGAGCGGTGGTTTCGCGCCAAGGGGGGCTCGCTCGCGGCTCCGATCCTCGCGCGTCGCGGCATTCAAGCGGTCGCGTTCGGGATCACCTCGGTCGCGCGGGCCGACGCGCCGGACGTGCCGATCGACAAGGTGGATCTCGGCGTGCTGCCAGCCTCGTTGCCGACCGTGCTGACGCTGGAGTTCTCGGGCAGCTTCCCCGACGGTGGCGAGGCCGACGTGACCTGCGAGGTCGCGGGCGAGGCTGGGCAGACCAACGTGTTCGCGGGCGCGCAGGCGTGCCTGAAGTGCGTGCCGAAGCCGAGCAGCGTGGGGCTGCAGGATCCCTTCACGGTCCAGGTCGAGGTCGCGGCGACGGGGTTGTGTCCGATGATCTCGGACAAGCTCGGCGAGCTGCCGGTCGCGCTCGACTTGGTGGTGGCGGGCAAGGGCGCTGCAGAGAAAGTCGGCACGCGTCGGGTGCCGCTCTCGGCCACGCTGCGTCACGCCGTGATCGCGCCGCAGAAGGTCGAGGTCACCGGCGGCGAGCAGGCCGAGGCGACGCTGAGCTTCCCTGCGCCGGTCAACTCGACGGTCGAGCTCGAGCTCGTGCCCGACGGCGAGGTGCCCGAGGATCTCCAGGTCGCGCTCGTGCAGACCGAGCTGCGCGTCGCGGGCAAGGCCGGCGATGTGGCCGAGGTTGCGATCTCGATGACGGCCGCGGACTGCTGCTCGGCCGGCGACTACGCCTACACGCTGCACGTCCGTGATCGCGCGGGTGGGCCCGAGCTTGCGATCCCGGTCACGGTCACCGTCGCGAAGCCGAGCTTCTGGACCTGCCCCGGCAAGATGATCGCGATGTGGACGGCCATCGCGGCCGCGCTCGGCTTTTTCATCTGGCTGATCCGCGGCTTCACGTCGCCCAAGAAGTTCGCCGAGACGGCGGTGCTGGCCCGCGCCGAGTCTCACGAAGCGCTGAGCAAGCTCGGCGAAGGTGACGAAGACTGGCGCTTGGTCCGATCGCTCGAGTCGGCCAAGCGTGGCTTCTACAAGCCCGCGACCCTGCACCTCGGCGGTCCCAAGGCCGCGCTGCCCAGCCTCCGCGATCTGCCCGACGACGCGCGCATCGAGGCCCGCGATCAGGCCAACGCCACGCTGGTGGTCGAGGCCGAGGGCATCGAGACCTTCAAGGAATCCACGGGTTGGACACCGGTACCGGTCGGCGAATTGCCGATCGGCAGCAGCTTGGTGCTGCGCCGCGACGACACCTACTTGCTGTTCCGTCGATAATCAACAGGACGAATACACACATGCCGATCAGGATCATGCCAGGTGAAGTGACCCCGACCCTGTTCGTCGGGCTCGGTGGTTCGGGTGGTCGTGCCGTCGGGCGGATCGCCAAGCGGCTGCGCGCGCATGAGGACTTCGAGCTGCAGTATCGCAGCCTGGTTCGCTTCGTCGCGATCGACACCAACGACGCCGACCTCGCGCGCCTGCGCAAGGGCACCGACGAGTACGGCAAGGTCGACGAGACCTGCCTGATCAGCGACTTCGACAAGGTCGCGTACTCCAAGCTGCGCCGCGGCGAGAGCTTCGCCGACCCCGACGAGTACTTCACCCAGTGGGTGCACGACTGGTACAGCTTCCGCGAGGAGAGCGGGGCCGGAGCCGGACAGATCCGCATCGAGAGTCGGCTGAGCATGTTCCGGGCGATCGAGGCCGGCGACATGCTTCAGAAGCTGCAGGCGACCACCCACGATCTGCGCAGCCACGCCCACGGCATGCGCCACCAGAGCGCGCCGATCCAGGTGTTCGTGTACTTCTCGGTCGCCGGCGGGACCGGCTCGGGCGGGTTCTTGCCGTTCGCCTACATGATGCGGGACATCCTCGCCGATCGCTCGGCGCGGCTGATCGGCTTTGCGATCCTGCCCGAGGCGTTCGAGAGCGTGGTCGGGCAGAACCGCGACGGCGTGTACGCCAACGGCTATGCGGCGCTCAAGGAGTGCGAGCTGTTGATGAAGCTCGACACCCAGCACCCGATCGACGAGCAGGAATTCCACTACGACCCTCGCAACAAGCACAAGCGCTCGGTCTCGCGCCGGCCCTACGATCTTCTATATGTGGTCGACCGCCCGCAAACCTTCAGCCTCGACGACGTCGGCGAGGCGCTGGCCGACGCGACCTACGTGCAGATCTTCTCGCCGATCATCGGCGATCAGCAGGCCGACTACGACAACTACACCAAGGAGAATCGCCGGCTGTTCCCCGACGCGCTGTGGGATCGCAAGGACGGCTACTCGGCGTTCTACGGCACGCTCGGCGCGTCGGTGATGATCCTGCCGCGCCACGACGTGCTCGAGTACTGCGCCCGGCGCTACGCGGCGACGGCCGTGCGCCGCTACGTGCTGCTCGACGATCCGGCGCTGATCAGCCCGCGCCAGCGCGAGCAGTTCAAGCGCTTCGCGATCAACCCCGACGAGCTCACGCAGCTGTCCGACGACGCCAAGGCCCGGCGCATCGACGAGAACTTCGGCGCGAAGATCCGCCTGCTCGCCAGCCAGCAGGACGTCGACGGCGGCATCTGGAAGCGCATGGCCGCGCTGCCGCAGCTGGCCCGCGACAAGTTTGCGGGCGCGCTCGACAAGCTGCAGGCCGAGCTCCGCGATCAGACCGCGGGCGTGCGCGAGATCTCTGCCGACCGCATCCTCGACGGCTCGTGGACGCCGGCCGCCAGCCTCAACGCGCTGCAGCGGCAGGTCGCCGAGGGCCGCGAGAAGATCGAGAAGATGCTGCAGCTTCAGCTCGATCGCATCGCGACCGGTGACTGGTGGACCGACTTCCTGGCCAGCGCCGGCCCCGATGAAGCGCCCGAGCTCAACCTCTACGAGCAGCGCTTCGTGCTGATCGATTTTCGGGAGAGCTCGGACGGGCCGCTCGCGGCCAAGGCCCTCGATGAGCTGCGCCAGCAGGTCCAGCGCCTGCAAGCCGAGAGCGACCTCGGCAGCGAGGGTCGCTTCCGCGGCGAGATGAACACGCAGGCGGCCGAGATCAAGCGCACCTACGGCGGCTGGGACAAGCTGCTCACGCGCAAGGACAAGGACTTCGAGGCCGCCCGCGATCGCGCGGTCTCGCTGTTCAACGACTACGTCGACAAGATCCGCGCGTGGCTGGTCAAGGCTGCCCAGCTCGAGTTCGTCGGCGCGCTCGGTCGCGCGGCCGAGCACCTGCGCCGAACCTTCCGCGACATCGAAGCCTCGGCCGGACGCTTGGCGCGGAGCCTCGAGGAGACCGCCCGCCGCTACGAGTTCGACGGCGGCGTCGATGGGCTGCGCAGCGAGGCCAACGAGTACGCGCTCGACGTCGAGCTGCTCCAGCACCCCTCGGCGCGGCGGCGCTTCTGGTCCTGGTACTACGTCGATCAGATCGAGAGCCGCCCGGAGCTGCAGAACCAAGACGCGGTGTTGGTGGCCCTGCGCGAGGCCCTGCGGCCGCGCTTCGACGAGCGCGGCGCGGCGGTGCGGGCCGACGCGCGGCGCATCGTCGGCGAAATCGTCGATCGCCTGGTCGAGATGGCCAAGCAGCGGCTCGGGCCCGAGATCGTCGGAGATCCCAAGGCCGAAGATCCGGTCCGGCGCATGGGCCTGCGCATGGACGACGCGCTCGCGCTGGAGGCCGCGTACTACGGTCGGCAGACCGACGACCCCAGCGGCGATCCGGTCGACCTGCTGCCCGATCGTCCGCTGCAAGCGGCCGAGCTGTGGAAGGAAGAGAAGGTCCGCACCTACGCGCGGCGCAAGCTCGACCTGTCGATCAACAAGGCGCAGCCGCTGTCGCGCTTCCAGCCGGAGCTGCGTGGGAGCATCAAGCACCCCAACATGCTGCTGGTCGGCCTCCACGAGTCGCTGCGCAGCGGTCCGTTCCACGAGGTCTACAGCGAGGCGACCGGCAACGAGTCGCAGGAGCTCGAGTGGCCGGACTCGCACCGCATCGTGTTCTACCGCTCGATCCTCGGCGTGCCGCTGTACTGCTTCCCGCACATCAACGACGACATGAAGGCCGCCTATCGGCGCTTCCAGGGTCAGCGCGAGAAAGCCTGGCCGCTGCACATCGATCACCACTGGGAGACGCTGGCGGATCTCGATCCCGAGGATCGTCGGCGCGAGCTCGAGGCGGTCGAGGCTCAGCGGCGTGTGTCCGTGGTCGCGCTGGCGCTCGGGCTCGCGCGTGGGACCATCGAGCTCGCCGAGCAAGGCGGCAAGAAGCAGTATGTGATCCGGGTCCGCGAGGATCGGACCGTGCCGCTGGCCGAGAGCCTGCTCGGGGCCGCCGACGCGCTGATGGCCATGCGCGGAGAGATGCCCGCCGTCTACGACAGCTGGGTCGCGCCGATGCTGGCCGACGTCGCGCGGCTCGACGAGCCGGTCCGGGATCCTCTCCGCCAGCTCGCGCAGCGCTGGGCCGCGCGGGCGCAGGATCTCGAGCTCGACGGCAAGAACCGCAGCAGCGAGTACCGTGACCTCGCCGAGGCGCGCACGCTCCTCGCGGGAGTGCTCGGGTAACCGCAGTCACCCATGGGCGAGAGCCACGGCAGCTCGCAGCGTGGGCGGGCGTCGCGAACCCTCGAGGTGCCCGCCGTCCTGATCGGGCTCGGCGAGTTCGGGGCCGGCGTCGCCGAGCGACTGCGGAGCGAGCGAGCCCAGGCGCTCGCGCTCGATCGCAGCGCTCCGTCGCTCTCGGGCAACACGCGAGACGACGAGCTCGGGGTCGTGCTCGCGCGCGCGAAGCCGTCCGAGGATGGCGCGATGGCGTTGGCCGACATCGAGGCCATCGCCGTGCGCACGCTCGAGCTGGTCCGTCGCGCGCTCGCCCACACGCGCATGGTCGTGGTGCGTGACGCAAACGCGAGCGAGCACCACACGCGGCTGACGATCCTGGTCTTCGCCAACCTCGCCGAATCGGGCGTGCGCGAGCATCTGTGGCCGATTCTCCGCGAGGTCCAAGCCCGCCTGCTCGCCGAGCTCGGGCCGATCTTCGAGGCCTACCGAACCGGCCGCGATCGCAACGGCGTGATCCTGCCGCTGCTCGCGATGCCGCACCCGCCGAGCTCGCCCGAGGGCCCGGCGGTGATCGACAGCGTGCACGCGCTGGTCGAGGCCGTCGCCGACACGCCCGCGCAGCGCCGGGCGATCCCGCAGCTCTACCTGATCGAGGACGTGGCCGAGTTCTCGGTCCTGTCCGAGGCCGAGCTCGCGCAGTGCGTGCGCAACTTTGCGACGCTGCTGATCTACGCCGACCTCGGCAGCGAATCCGGGGCCGATCTGATCGCGCGGCTGCTGCACGGCACCCAGGCCAAGGAGCCGCTCGCCACCTTCGTGTGCGCGGTCGCAGAGCTGCCGCGAGGCAAGCTCGCCGCCTATGGCCGCGATCGCGTGGCGCTCGAGGTGCTCGATGCGATCCGCTCGGCGCCGCGGCTCGACGCGAGCCTGAGCGAGGCCGACGCGCTCGAGCAGATCGAGGCGCGCGCGTTCGATCGCAACGACGAAGCCGAGAAGGACGTCCGCGCGGTGCTCGAGCGCTACGCCCCGAAGATCGAGCCCGACTTGCCGCCGCGCTGGTGGGAGCAGCCGGAGCTGATCAGCGAGCGCTACGGCCCGGATCCCGGCGATCCCGGTCTGTACGAAGCCCAGCCTCCCGCCGCGGTCCCGAGCGGTTGGCTGGCCGATCGCATGCGCGCGATCGAGGAGACCTGGCGGCTGCTGCAGCGCAAGCGCTTCGACGACGTCGTGACCCGCGATCGCGCCGCGGTCGAGCGCTGGCGCGACGAGCTGCTCGACAAGCTGCGCAAGCGCATCGATCGCGAGCTGTGGGCCGACCCGTCCCCGCAGGCGCTGCGCCGCACCGAGGAGCTGGTCAGCAAGCTGCGGCGAGCGTTCGCCGAGCAGCTCGACGAAGCGGTGCGCGAGCGAGACAACGCCCGGCCCGCGGCGCCGCCGGACTTCGAGCAGCTGCGTGACGCCCACGCGCGCATGCTGCTGTGGGGCGTGCTCGCGCTGCTGGCCGTCACGCTGTTCCTGCCGCCGGTCCTGCGGATGCTCGCCGACGCGCTGCTGCTGCGCGGCGATCACTGGCTCGATCCGCTGATGCGCGCGCACGCGGGCAAGACCAGCTTCGTGCTCGGGCTGCTCTCGCTCGGCGCGTGGCTGGGCTGGACGCTGGCCTCGGCTCACCTCGCGCTGTTGCGGACGCTCGATCAGATGTGGGCGGCCCTGCGCGACACGATCGCGGGCGGTCGCGGATCGCTGCTCGAGTACTTCACCACGCGCCTGCGCCTGTCTCGGGCGATCGCGCGGGTCGAGTCGCTGCTGGCCGTGCAGGCCTCGCTCGACGCCGACGCCGAGACGCT